>NZ_JBLWEX010000254.1:0-22307 GCF_048323875.1 Yersinia sp. LJYL362 | reverse complement strand
GTCGCCCAGGCTAAAGAGCTGGATAGCCACCAACAGCAGCAAAGCAGGAAAAGTTTGTGCCAAATTCGCATAATGAGTGACGCACATGAAGTTGATAATGAGATTTATTAACATTAACACTAAACAACGGAAATGTGTCTTGATCCGTATCAAAATATATTTAGTCTTTTGAATTTTTGTTTAAAAATGCGGAATGCCTCGCAAGATTAGAGCGAGTAACAGCAATGAATAAGGCGGTTTGGTGATGAGTCACATTCAAACGGAATATGAACAGGTTCGCGCAATTATCGGTGATAATTTTTTAATAACGCTGCTATCTATCGGCCATGAATCGACAACTGTGATCACGGGTAGCTCTGACATGGTTTTCGCTGAACAGCGCCTTACTGTTGGATCTAATCATGTTGCTTTAAGTTATTTTAAACATAACCCCCCCACGCCAGATGAGATGGAAACCGCTATTATGGTGGTGGAAGATGAGGTTATTCGCATCAGCCCGGCGGTGAATAAAACCTCACAACTGATTACCACCGATGGTTATATTGCTGAGATTGCACATCTTGCGGGCTTACCCACACAAGCGGAAATTGTTATGTCACTGGAGTCTGTTGAGCGGATGTTTGACCGACTAGCAGCCGTCATGATGGGTAGACCAGCCGCATCGGAAGGGATTCCCGCAGATAATGAATTTGCTGCACGTTTGCTGATTTTACGCGAATTTATGCATCATTTGCAGTTTTCTGCCATTACAGTGCTGAGATAAAAACGACATGATTGAGTGAGTATTTTGGCTAAAAAAAACTGACAGGGCCGTATTCGCGGACACTGTCAGTTCATAATAAATGGTCAGTTCATAATAAATGGTCAGTTTCTTTTACTGCCGATGATAACTCGGCTTACTTACCGGTTTTTTTAACCAGATTATCCGCAGGTAATTCCCCTGGCAGATAATTAGGCAAACGCCCCGCAGGGAAGATAGCCAGTAGTGATAACAACGCCATAATCAATAAACCAAATTTCAGTGAGCGAAGACGGGCTTCTTCATTGACTCGCACCGCTTCCGCGACCTGCTCAGGTGTCGCAGTGGTTTGCGCCAACACACCCTGCAGGCGGTCATTACTGACGAAGTTGATGCTATCCATATTCACTTGCGCCTGAATTTCTGGCGTCAGAATTGGCGTTTCAGCCACGCCACGTATCACGTTGGCGCTGAGCAAACCAACCAGTAACGCGCCAGCGACAGCAGTACCGATGGCATTTGCCAGGTTATTCGTGGTACCACGTAATGAGCCAACATCACCGGCCAATTCTTTCGGTGAAGCACTGACCAATACGTTGAACAGTAAAGTCACTAATGCACCCTGAGCCAAACCAAATACGACTAAACCAAACAGTACAGCGAATTCACTCCAGTTATTGCGCACCACAAATGCCAGCCACAACAGAGCAATGGTACAGGTGATGAAACCATAACGGCCAATCTTGCGTGGTGTCAGCTTCTTATAGAAACGAACAATCAACATCGCTGAGAAGAACACCGATAAGTTAAATGGCATCATGGCAATCGCCGTCGCCATCGGGGTACTGCCCTGTACTATCTGGATATACAGCGGAACCGAGAAGTTCAGCATAGCTTCCAGGGCAACCACCGCAAACATAGCAAATACAGCGGCTTTTTCAGTCGGTGAGCTAAGTACTTCCAGTGCCAATAAAGGTGTTTTGCCTTGTTCTTGACGACGGCGAGTCCAGACGACAAACGCCTGACCCAACACAATACCCAGTACAATCATGAAAGGTGCGGGAGAGAAGCCCAGCAGATCGAATGGCGCACCATCACGAACCAGACCGAAGCCCCAACGGTTGAGGTTATTAAAGCCAAATGACAGCAGGATAATCGCCGACGCCGCCAAAATGACACCGAATACATCAATGCCAACTTCCGGGCGGCCTTGGTCAGACTTCAAACGGAAGCTCAACACAAAGATGATGGCAGACAGCACAATCAAGATGCCGAACGCTGGACGCCAGCCGATATATGTTCCCAGAACACCACCAATCAGGAATGCTGCCACACCGGCACCGGCACGCGCTGAACCTAACGCACCGAGCGCCGTAGCTTGTTGCGTACCGCGGTAGTTTTCAGCAATCAAGGCCACCAGAGCAGGAACCAACGCGGCACCCGCCAGACCACTTAATGCCTGAGCACTGATCATCACGGTGACATTCGGGCTGAATGTCATCATGACCTGCGCGACACCAAACAACAGAACGGTACTGCGGAATACCACCAGCGGCCCGAAACGTTGGTTGAGTTTCGCACCCAACATCACGAAACCAGCAACAGAGAGTGAGTACATCACAATCGCAGTTGCAATGGTCGTTGGTGGCACGTTAAAGCTCTTGACCATCCCACCTAACGCTACCGGCAGGGAGGCCACGTTAAATGACATCAGAATCTGGGCCAATGCGATGGTGATCATCGGCACCCAAGATTCTTTAACTTCCGCACCTGCGCGGTGAGTTGATTGATTCGCCATAAATATCTCTATCCTTTTGAAAAACAATATTGTTTTAAACTCAATCCGGTTTTACAAAGCGCGTTTGTCGCCACATAACCGGTTTTTTGAGCTTTACCTGACTCTCACGGCTCAACTCTTTTCGGTGTAAGGCTCAGAAACAAACATGTCCATCCCAAGACTACGTGATAAGAACCGGGCGGCCAGTTGACCTTTAACACTATTACCAGCGCTATCCAGTAACGGCGCAAAAGTCCCCAACCCACCTTTACCTGGTGACACTGTCACAATACCGCCACCAATACCGCTTTTCCCAGGAAGGCCGATATCATAAAGCCAGTCCCCAGATGTTTCGTACAACCCTGCCGTTACCATTACCGCCAATGCGTAATGGCAAACATCATTATCTACCACCCGCTCGCGAGTCAGTGGATTGACGCCCCCGTCTGCCAGTGTCGCGCCCATGACAGCTAAATCCCGGGCACTGACATTCAGTGAACATTGGCGCGTATAGAGATCGGTTGCGATAAGAGGATCACACCCGAGACGGCCATAACCTTCCAGCACATTAGCTATGCCACGATTGCGAAAATTGGTTTCACAGGCAGATTGATACACTTCTTCATTAAGGGGCAGTTCACGGCCAGCAAAACGGCACAAACCGTCATAAATGAATTTCCACTGCTCATCGCTGGTGGCACCAGGTACCAGGCTGGTGGTGGCAATAGCACCGGAGTTCACCATAGGATTAGTGCGCCCATCAGGTGCGCGCTCAATGGCAGTCACTGAGTTAAATGCCATACCCGTACTATTCACACCCAGTTTTTCACGGGCGACTTTCGCGCCTATGGCCTGGCAGACCAAGGCAAAAACAAAAGGTTTGGAGACACTCATGATGGTAAATTCATAATCTACATCGCCGGCTGAATGCACGTTACCGTTAGTACCGACCATGCAAACGCCAAATAGATTAGGAGGGATACGTTCTAATGCAGGATAAACCGTCGAAACGACACCTTCATTATCGGTGCTAAACCGTTTGTGGGCTTCTTGCACCAATTTAACCACAGTATCTGGATCCGGCAGATGCCCGGTGGATACGTAGTCGATAATTCCATTTTTGCTATCATCTGTAGGCATATAGTTACCTCCCGTTTAACTTCTGTTTATATTCCTGTCTTTCTTTTGCCTGTAAGGCTTATTTTAAGCGGCAGAAATACTTATACGTTTTAATTTATATGAAATAGTAATTATGATTTGCGCTTCTTTAACCTTTGGATTTATGAATTACTCATGAAATTCTTAGAGTAAGATATCCTAGGTTTAGAAAACTGTATATCAGTTGTTTTTGAATAGTTTAATTATGTTTTTACAGAGAAAAATTATCAGAACTGTTGCAATATCATCGTAATAACGATAAAGCAGGAAGGTTTTGCGGGGAGTAAGATAATGACAAACAGCAGATAAACATGTTATGCCGTATTAATCCGACATAATAGTATTATAGTATCGGTAAACAGCCCTTTAATAAACGCCAAACATTGAATAGCGATGCTAAGGGCCGACCAGCATATTAATACTTATGATAAATAGGGTTGTATCCAATTCAGCCCTGCCACGGTGCCTGCCCGCGGGTGATATTCACAACCAATCCACCCCTTGTAGTTAATCTCATCCAGTAGTCCAAATAAATAGGCGTAATTAATCTCACCTTCATCGGGTTCATGACGGCCCGGTACTGATGCAATCTGAATATGCCCATAACGCCCTGCGAACGCGGTAATTAAATGGCTGAGATTACCGTCCACTATCTGCGCATGGAATAGATCCAACTGCGTAAATACATTAGGACGGTTGATGAGGTTAACCAATTCCAATGTTTGATATTGGCTGGAGAACAGGTAATTAGGTTTTATCTTCGGATTTAACGCTTCAATCATGACATTAATATTATGCTCGGCAAACCGGTCAGCGGCATAACGCACATTGTCGATGAATGTCTGTTGATAATTTTTTCTGTCTGCGTCTACAGGTACCACACCAGCCATGATATGAATAGATGGGCAGCCCAGTGCCAGCGCATATTCCAAAGCCAAATCAATATCACGGCGAGCTTCTTTTTCTCGGCCCGGCAGCGCCGCCAGCCCCCATTCGCCAGCACTAATATCGCCGGGAGGGGTATTAAATAACACCTGTTGCAAACCTTGCTCTTTCAATTTCGCTGCCAATTGATCTGCTGGATAATCGTAGGGAAATAAAAACTCCACACCACCGAAACCCGCGTCTTTTGCAGACTTGAAACGTTCAAGGAAAGGAACTTCTGTAAACATCATAGATAAATTAGCGGCAAACTTAGGCATATTTAACTCCTTAATTCGGCGATTTCATCATCAGTTAGATAACGAATAGGTCGGTCACCCAGTGTAAATATCAGGCGTGCAGTTTCCTCTAACTCTTCCATATTGTCTGCCGCTTCTCGCAAACTTTTCCCCACGACGACCGGGCCGTGATTTGCCAGTAAAAAAGCACGGTACTGCGGAGCCAACTTTGCCAACGCCTCCCCTAACCGAGTGTCTCCCGGACGGTAATATGGCACTACAGGAACATCGCCGACCCGCATCACCACATAAGGTGTAAAGGGCTTAATGGCATTACGACAATCAAGACCTCGCAAGCAAGAAAGTGCTGTTAAATAAAGGCAATGCAAGTGAACGACGGCTTCACACTCAGAATTATTAAGATAGATTGCACGATGAAAACTGATCTCTTTTGAGGGTTTATCACCCGAAATCCATTCCCCCTCTAAACTGACCTTTGATAGCCGTTCAGCATTTAACTCACCTAAGCAGGAGCCCGTTGGCGTCGCTAATAATGTGCCGTCCGCCAGTTTCAGTGACAAATTTCCCGCTGAACCGGTGGCGTAACCTCGTTGGAAAAAGGAGGCTCCCAACTTGACCATATCTTCCCGCGCCTGCTGCTCATTCATACTGCAAACTCCGTTTGTGCTCTGGCAAAAAAGTTTTCATCACCAAAATTACCCGACTTCAACGCTAATGAAATGGGGTGGTCGGTCGATTTTACCCAAGGAACCCCAGGTGAGATGGCTGGCCCAATATGAAAAGCTTGAATACCTAAAGATTGGGCGACCATACCGGAGGTTTCGCCGCCGGCCACGATGAAACGTTGGACACCTTGCAGTTGCAAACTCCGTGCTAAAGTCCCGAACAGATGTTCCACCGCCTCACTGCTGGCAGCCGCCCCCCACTGCCGCTGGATACTCTGTATGACCTCAGGTTCAGATGTGGCGTACAGTAACGGAGCCAACGGCCCAGAGATATTCTCCATCACCCAGGTACAGAGCTCTTTGGCATAGGATTCAGGTTCATTTAGACAACGGGTTATATCAATTGACTGGGCTGGAGCCTGTCGAACATATCGAGCGACCTGCCGATTGGTCATTGCTGAACAAGAACCGGATAACACAACACATAACTTGCCTTGCGGGGCACCGGTTAACGTGGCAGGTAAGTGATGCTGAACGCCTTTCATCCACTGCTGCGCCAGGCCGATAGCCAAACCAGAGCCCCCCGTCACCAACACCATATCGCGCACCGCTTCAGCCTGTGTCAGTAAGTGGTCGTCGTTTAAGGTATCCAGTACCACATAGCGAATGCCTTCATCTTTCAGACTGCGCAAATGTGATTTTACCGCGTCAACGCCTTGATCCATCATGGAGCTGTTGATCAAACCACTGCGCCCACGACTCTGCGCATCCATCAGGCGCAGGAGGTTACTGTCAGCCATCGGGGTCACCGGATGATGGCGCATCCCTGATTCAGACAATAATTGCCCCATAACAAATAAATACCCTTGATATACTGTGCGCCCATTAATGGGTAGCGCGGGGCAGATGACAGTTTGTTGCTGAGCAAGAGCATCCATTAATGCGTCAGTCACTGGGCCAATGTTACCTTGCGCAGTGCTATCAAATGTCGAACAGTATTTAAAATAGAATTGTGTGCAGCCCTGGTGTTGTAACCATGCCAAAGCCGCTAAAGAATCTGCCACGGCCTTATCGGCTGAACCAGAGCGCGATTTTAGACTGATCACTATAGCGTCTGCCTGCACCTGATAATCCGTTTGAGGTATGCCAGTGACTTGCACCGTCGACATGCCATTTTCCACCAAAAAACTGGCAATATCTGTGGCACCGGTGAAATCATCTGCAATAACGCCTAATCGCATCAGATACTCTCCTGTTCTTTTATAAAGCCAGATTCCATGACATATGCTGATAGCATTTTAGTGTGAGTCATAACCCCTCCATGTTAATTTTGGTGATAATTTGATTTATTATGTTAATGGTAACCAGAGAGTTGCCGTATTATTGTGAACATAATCACAATAATTAACACTGAAGAGCCGTAAATCACATGAATTAACATCAATATTGGGGCTTACGTAGACATCCTAACGAATAAAATGAATAAATTAGTGATTCCTAGCGTTAAAAAATGAGAAATATTTTCTAATCACTGACGTATAATCACATTAATTACCATTGCAATATAATGAACAAACTGAATAAGGAGCGAACGTGATTCCCGTTGAACGTCACCAACAGATACTGGCACTGGTTGCCGAGCGTGGCGTCGTCAGCATTGCTGAACTGACTGAACGTTTAGGTGTATCGCACATGACTATTCGTCGTGACGTGCAAAAACTGGAAGAACAAGGTGCAGTGTTATCCGTTTCTGGCGGGGTTCGTTCGACTGAACGCCTGGCTGCTGAGCCCTCCCATCAAGATAAAACACTCATGTACAGCAGCCAGAAAAACGCCATTGGTATGGCGGCAGCGCTACATATTCCACGTAATAGCTGTATTTATCTTGATGCCGGAACCACCACACTGGCGCTGGCACGGCAACTGGAAGCCAGGGATGATTTATTGGTGGTCACCAATGACTTTGTCATCGCTAATTTTTTGATTGAATCCTGCCAATGTAAAATGATCCATTCAGGTGGCACATTGTGTCGCGAAAACCGTTCTTGTGTCGGTGATGCCGCCGCCCGTGCGCTACGAAATTTATCCATTGATATCGCCTTTATTTCAGCATCCTGCTGGGGGCCTCGCGGTATTTCCACACCGGATGAAGACAAAGTTGTGGTGAAACGGGCAGTTAGTGAGGTTAGCAGCAAGCGCGTGCTACTGGCTGACGCATCAAAATACGGCAAGATTGCCACTTATTTAGCCTTACCTCTTACTGACTTTGATGCCGTGATTACTGATACCGGTTTGGCGTCTACAGCCCATGAAGAACTAGCCACTAAAGAGATTGAATTGATTATCGCCCCGACCCTGCGTCAATCTGATTGATCGATAAATAGCCTGCACCTCCTCTCGCCATACAGGCAGTCCCGCAGAGGAGGGATATTTGATAACTATATAAATCGTTATGTAGCTAAAGTAACCCCAAGTCTTAGCGTCCTAATAAATAAACGGCGTAAACTACAGGGCAACTTCATTTGTATCTTTTTTGTTTGCAACTATTGATATAACACCCATCTTATCAATCTGGATGTCTGAGGATCACACAGGCCGGTGTTTCTGGAGCATGACATGAACAATGCAACAACGGCTGGAAAGCAAAAAGTGCCGTTACGACTCAGTACATCTATCACCCTCATGGTTTCTGCGGTGATTATCTCCGTGTTATTGGTGGTTCACACGCTGTTCTTCGTTCAACTTAGCAAGATGGCACAAGAGGGTTTGCAAGACAAAGCCGTTGCCGTCGCCCGATCGCTCTCTTTTTCGCCCACCATCATTCACGGATTAACTGATCCTGAAGCCGGGAAACAAATTCAGCCCTATACCAGTCAAGTTCAGCAAGCGAATAACCTGCTATTTATTGTTGTGACTGATATGAACGGCATACGTTATTCACATCCTAATCCAGAGATGATCGGACAACATTTTATCGGCAATGATTTAGAACCTGCGCTACAAGGCAAAGAAAACAGCGCGATAAACCGAGGTGTACTGGAAAGAGCATTACGTATTTTTATTCCTGTTTATGAACCTCACGGCAAACAAATAGGTGTTGTCGCGATTGGGATTTCTCTTACCAGCATTGACTCGGTTGTCAGTGAAACCCGTTGGACTATTCCCTGGACCATATTATTTGGAGCGCTAATTGGATCACTCGGCACCTGGTTTTTAGTCAAAGCACTGAAAAGAATTATGTTGGGTTTTGAACCCTACGAGATCTCCAACTTATTTGAACAGCGTAACGCCATGCTGCAATCCATTAAAGAAGGCGTTATCGCAGTTGATGCCAACTCGCGCATTACCGTGGTAAACCATGAGGCGAAGCGCTTATTTAAACAAAGTGGGCCGATGGAGAATTTATTACTCAGCAGCGCCAGCAAGTATTGGCCAGTGCGTTTGTATTTAGAGCAGGTCTTGGAAACCGGGATTGCCCGGCGCGATGAAGAAATAAACTTTAATGGCAGCATATTACTGACCAATACTGTTCCCGTAATGGTAAAAGGCGATATTATTGGCGCAATCGCCACTTTCCGCGATAAAACCGAAGTGAGTCAATTGATGCAACGCCTCACCGGCATGGTGCATTATGCCGATGCCTTACGAGCACAGTCGCACGAGTTTATGAATAAACTCCATGTGATTTTAGGTTTATTGCATATGAAGTATTATCAGCAACTTGAAGATTATATTGTTAAAACATCGAATAATTATCAGGCGGAAATTGGCTCTCTACTGCGCAAAGTAAAATCTCCAGTCATTGCCGGTTTCCTGCTGGGGAAAATTAACCGGGCACGCGATTTGGGCATCACGTTATCCATCAGTGACGATAGCTTGTTGCCCGATACCGATAATGAGCAAATAACGACTACCTTAATTACAGTTTTGGGCAATCTGATTGAGAATGCCATGGAGGCCATTGGCAACCAGTCTCAACGAGAAATTAATGTCAGCTTCCATTATCAAAATGGCCGTGTACATTGCGTTGTCAGTGATGATGGGCCGGGTATTGCAACCGAGTTGCAAGACAGTATTTTTGATAACGGTTTTTCCACCAAAGGAAATGAACACGGCATCGGTTTGAGCCTGGTTCGCCAGAGCCTGGAAAGTATTGGCGGCAATATTGAGTTCGATTCAGAAGCGGGTATTTTTACCCAATTCTTTATCAATCTTCCCTACGATGTAACCTCAAATAATATGACCTCCAGTGACAATTATTCAAACAACATCAGCGCGGTAAATCATGATTAATGTATTAATAGTAGATGATGATGCAATGGTAGCTGAGCTGAACAAGTGTTATCTGAGTCAAGTGGCGGGCTTCAACTGCTGCGGCTCAGTCTCCAGTTTACAGCAGGCCCGGGAGCACGTGATGGCAGCGGAACAGCCGATTCACCTGGTCCTGTTAGATGTATTCATGCGCCAGGACAATGGATTAGACTTGCTGCCAGTTCTACGTGAATTTAGTGAGCATACTGATGTTATTGTTATTTCATCTGCAACTGATGTGAATACCATCAAAAAAGCACTGCAATACGGGGTAGTAGATTACTTAATTAAGCCGTTCCAATTCTCACGTTTTGAAGAAGCACTGTCGACTTATCGTGAAAAACAGAGTTTGCTGGGGCAACGCGAATATTGCGCACAAGAAGATGTCGATTCCTTATTACGGCGCAGTAATGCCGCTCCGATCGAGCGCAAAAAATTACCCAAAGGGCTAACAGCGCAAACACTACGAACGGTATGTGAATGGATTCTGGAAGTACAAGATGGGGAGTTTTCGACGGAACAGATGGCAAATGCTATTGGTATTTCACGCGTTTCTTGCCGTAAATATTTAATTTACCTTTCCGATACTGAAGTTCTCAGCACTAAAGTTCTGTATGGCGCCACCGGCCGGCCGGTTTATCTCTATAAACTCTTGCCCAGCCAGCAGGAGGTATTAAAACAGTATTGCCAATAGCATGAACACCAAGAAGAACTCAATTTTCAATAACAAACGGCATCCGATAAAAGATGCCGTTTGTTATGCTATCACTCAAAGTGTTGGTTTAAATTATCCAAACTAACAGCTTTAAATTATCCAACCTAATAACAATGTGGCGCCAATTACCGTGGATGCACCGCCAATACGGGTGGCTATCTGGGCAAATGGCATTAATGACATCCGGTTTGAGGCGGAAAGAATAGCAACATCCCCTGTCCCACCGAGCCCGCTGTGGCAACTGGTCACAATGGAGGCCTCCACGGGATACATATTTAGATAGGGAGCAATAATGAAACTGATGGCCGCCATTGATAAAACAACAGATCCACAGACCACGACATAGCCAACGGAGAATACGGCGACAACACTTTCTAACGGAACATACAACATCCCCAGACCAATCATTAGAGGCCAAACCAAGGTAGTAGAAACAAATTTATACCAGCTGTGCGCACCCTGCTCCATTTTTGACGGAATAACCTGCGCGTATTTGCACATCACCGCAATCAAAATCATGAGTACCGGGCCAGGAATATGCACAACCTTTTCAAATAACCCACCTACAATGAAGAATGCACAGGTCATTAATAACCCGCCGCCCATTAACTGAAAATCAGCCTGTTTTGGCCCTTCTTGCGAGGTAAACACCGCATTGTCTTGCGCTGAACGAATTAACATCCCTTCGCCATTCAGATCTTTGCGCCGCATACCGATACGAGCCAGCACACCGGCACAAATAATAGCAAAAATGTTTCCGACCACTGCCGCTGGAGCCAACTGGGCAACATAAACATCAGGTGCTTGCCCAAGAATCGCCGAATAAGCCAAAGATAACGGCAAGATACCTTCACCAATGCCACCACCGATAATCGGCACAATAATAAAGAAAAAAGTGTGATAAAGGGAGAAACCGAATAACTTACCCACCAATAACCCGGTAGCGACGGCAGTGATGGTTCCCACTACCAGTGGGATAAACATACGTGTCATACCCTGAATGAGCACCACGCGATTCATGCCAAGAATACTGCCAACGACCAGACTGGCGATGACAAAATAGAGTAAGTTCGCCTCCTTCATCAGCAAGTGAACCGTATCTAACGTATTGGTTTGGAAAATACCAAAGTAGACCAACACTGATGGCACCATCAGACACAATATAGCTGGGCCACCTATGTCTTTTAATACTGGAATATGGCGACCAATATGGGATAATACAAAGCCCATCGTCATAATAACAGCCAAGCCACCAATCATATTTTTGGGTAGATAACTGGCATAAGCCGAAATAAACACAATAGCCGAAATGGTCATAAATAAAGCCATTGGCATAGTGTTTATATTCATTTTGTTCACGTTGGTAATCAACGTTTTGATGGAAAACTTATCTGCCATATCGATCTCTTCGTCGGAAGCAAGAGTGATGTCCTGATTTGTTTTTTTCATTTTAGACCTACTGTTGGGTAGTACCTAAGGAACAAGAGGTAACGTATTGAATGTTATGATCAGCTAATGATATTCGATATTTATCACAGACCTATTTAAGGAAGTAATCGATTAACCTGTCGCTAAAAGTTATTATTAACATCAACAATAAAAACATAAAATGTAAATGCTCAACCTCAAGATACCACTCCACTCAGAGTAAAAGAACAAGCGATAGTGATATACTTATTGCATTTGAGAGCCTCTCGACAGGTTTATTTTAATTAACTTAACTCGGTGTTTTGTAATTAAAAAATCCGAATGTAATCAAGTTTCTCTGTTATGCTTTTTTAGTTAAAGACGGTTAGATTAAAGTCTTTATTTAGGTATAAATACTTTGCATGCATGAAATCGCTCGCTTACGACAGCCAGTCTACTCATGGCTTTAAATGCTATAGCTTAGCAGCCCCCCAGTTTCAACTCAGTATGCTATCAATACTTGGAGTAATATCTTATTGGCAACCCTTTATATTGATCATAATTAAAACATCTATAGACCCGATATCAAAGTATGCTTTTTGTGCCAAAAAGACAAACCATGCATATAAAAAGAATATCTGCATAAAAGTTTTCTTCTAATTAAGATCAACTGCAATTTAATCTAAAATGATAGTAATAAAATATAAAGTCAGGCTAAAAATAGTATCGATAGAAAATAGTCAGAATTGATTTATAGTAAAAAAACAAACTCTCCGCATTCACCTACATAACAACCGGTTACGGGTTGTTCTAAAAATAATCAATAGTCATACTAAATGTATTAATATGGAAGCATGCGGTGTGATTATAAATTAACCTTAGCCATTCAATTAGTGACTTCGGTAATACCGCAAAAAAAATAATTTATAAGTGAATATTTTTTTGCCTCATCACGATAGAAACGATAGCATGCCCTCCCATAATTCAAGAGTAATGATCAAAGCCATAACAAGTGAAGGCGCTAAGACGCTATTTATGCATTAACCTTTAGCAATCGGTTGCAGTAATACATTCACGATGATTGCACAACAGACAGGAAAATAGGGAATGTCTATGATGTCAGGAAAGCACTCTGCAGAAACCCATCACGACGCAAAAAAACGCTGGTTAGATTCTCATGATACTGGCTATCACAAAAGTATGGGCCGGCGTCATATACAAATGATAGCGATCGGCGGTTCTATTGGTACCGGCCTATTTTTAGGTACCGGTGCTCGTTTGCAAATGGCAGGCCCAGCATTAGCATTGGTTTATTTGGTATGCGGGGTTTTCTCATTTTTCATTCTCAGAGCCCTCGGCGAACTGATTTTACACCGCCCCTCCAGTGGTAGTTTTGTCTCTTATGCTCGCGAGTTTCTCGGCGAAAAGGCATCCTATGTTGCTGGATGGATGTATTTTCTCAACTGGGCAATGACAGGAATCGTCGATATTACCGCCGTTGCTCTCTATATGCATTATTGGGGAACATTCTCTGATGTACCCCAATGGCTGTTTGCGTTAGGCGCACTTTCAATTGTCGCCACCATGAATATGATTGGCGTTAAATGGTTTGCGGAGATGGAATTCTGGTTCGCATTGATTAAAGTGGCCGCCATCTCCATATTTCTGATCGTCGGGGTTATCTTTCTTGGAACCGGCCAAAGTGTAGGTGAACACTCGTCCGGTATGCATCTGATCACAGATAATGGTGGATTCTTCCCCCACGGGTTACTTCCCGCACTGGTATTAGTTCAGGGAGTTATATTTGCTTTTGCAGGTATTGAGTTAATTGGCACCGCAGCTGGCGAGTGCAAAGACCCAGAGAAAATGCTACCCAAAGCGATCAATAGTGTGATTCTACGTATTGGCCTGTTTTATGTCGGCTCAGTGGTTCTGTTGGTATGTTTATTGCCCTGGAATGCCTATCAGCCGGGTCAAAGCCCCTTTGTGACATTCTTCAGTAACTTAGGCGTTCCTTATATTGGAACGATCATGAATATCGTGGTGCTATCCGCCGCTCTTTCCAGCCTGAACTCGGGGCTGTATTCTACAGGCCGCATTCTACGTTCATTATCGATGGGCGGTTCAGCACCAAAATTCATGTCCAAAATGAGCCCCCAATCGGTCCCCTATGCCGGGATACTGGTCACTGTCGGCATCTATGTTTTTGGTGTAGTGCTCAACTTTCTCGTCCCATCACAGGTATTTGAGATTGTTTTGAATATTGCGTCGCTAGGGATTATTAGCTCATGGGCATTCATTATTGTGTGTCAGATGAAATTACGTCAGGCGATAAAGAACGGCACGGCCAAACCCGTCGCCTTTAAAATGCCTGGTGCTCCCGTGACATCCTGGCTAACCCTATTTTTCCTGGCCGGTGTATTAATCATGATGGCGTTAGATTATCCGAATGGTACCTGGACCGTTGCGACTTTACCTGTCATCGCCGTATTGCTTGTCATTGGCTGGTTTAGTTTACGCAAACGCGCTCAAGAGGTTGCAGCAGAACACAGAAATATGCCTGTCAAAGAAAGTGGAACTAAAGCAGTGCCACCTCTGATTTGTATGAACAAAAGCCAGTAGGTTAAAGAATACATTCAGCCCGTAGCTTGATAAACAAACTTACGGGCTGAATTTTACGCGAATACGGCTAAGATTAATATCAAACCGCTATTGAATAATGAAACGTACACTACCGATTGATTCAATAATAGTGAGTAAAGTTAAAGGACTACAGTTTACTGAGAAGAAAATCGCGTAAAACGACTGCTTGATTATTTTGCTCATCACGACTGCCATATAACAACGTGATGGGCTGTTGCTTCAACACCGCCAGCAAAGGTTCCCAAGCCGTAGAGTTATTGAGCTGGGCCCGATAGCGTATGACAAATTCTGGCCAATCCAAATGCTGATGGAACCATTGCCGCAATGCGTTATCCGGTGCGACCTCTTTTAGCCATACAACCCCCTCCAGACGCGCCTTACTGATCCCACGCGGCCATAAACGGTCAACCAAGAAAGTATTGGCCTGATAAGGTGGTTCAACATCATAGACCCGCTGCAATGTAACCTTATTTATACTCACAGCAATCTCCTTCGCTCTTTTCACTACTCCAATTAAATCAGTGACAGAGAATAAATTCGTGAAGACTCACCCCATGGGTGATAGCCCATCCCGGTAAAAGTAAAACCATATCTTTCATAGAAACCAATATGGTCAGTACATAAATGTAATTCGTCGAAACCGATACTTTTAGCCTCTTCCGCCAAGTGCTTTATCAGCAACTCACCATAAGCATGGCCACGAAAGTTCTCTTCAATATAGAGCGCACACAGCCAAGGGTACAGATCCATCCGGCTGATAAAATCATTAGTAATTAGCCCCACACAGCCAATAATTTCCGCATTGAGCTCCATCAAATACCATTGCGGCAACGGCTTTTTTGCACCAATACAATGCGTAATGCTATCTTGATAAAGCATTTTGGTCTCTTCTGTAGCCCACTTACTTTGAAAGTAATGGATAGCTTTATCTTTATATTCTGGATGATTTCTCACCGAGATGATCTTTATCATAGCTATATTCCTATCATACCGAGTGCTGCTTTGGGGAAGACAAATATGGCGGCCTCCTGATAAATATCGGGATAAGTGCTGCTATATTTTCGAAATTTTTACGCTTTCGCTTATACCAATATTTGGCTTAGCACATACAATCAGTGGTGTCAGATTTAGCCATTAATGTACCATTTGCCAATATCAGGGTTTTAGTCAGTGTTTGGTTACAAGCCCGCATAATGTGGGCTTTACCCGCTGATAGGCAATATAGTGCTATTTTTGGTAAAGATCCCAGCGGTTGCCGTAGATATCTTCAAACACCACGACCATGCCATAGGCTTCTTTGCGCGGTTCCTCACAGAATGTTACTCCTTTCGATTTCATTAATTGATAATCACGCCAGAAATCTTCGGTCTCAAGAAAAAGGAATACTCGTCCGCCACATTGATTGCCAATAAATGTCACTTGATTTTCATTAGATGCACGAGCCAACAATAAACGACACTCACTATCTTCTGTGGGTGAAATCGATACCCAGCGCTTCCCTGGCTGCGGCTCGTCTTCCCTCAAAAAGAAACCCAATTTTTCAGTATAATATTCAATCGCTTTATCATAATCATCGACCATGATGGCGATGTAGCCCATCCCTCTTTTTTTACTCGCCATATATTATTCTCATCCATCTCAGTTAACTTAAACCTAATGCTGTCAATATCGCTCGACAAGCACCAGGGGTTTATCTCTCATTTTAAACACTGTAACATCCGGCGAAGACCATGATAATTATTTATTCATAAATACGAACATGTTATATTTCTTCCAGTTAAATTATGGGTGAAAAAAATGACAACGGTGCTGATTAACACTACCAGACAGATGAAGAAAAAAAATATCATGCTGGTAACTGGCACATTAAAATCACTGGTATCTGCAACGAAAAGCGATATATCCGCTCAAACTGGGTTAAGTTTGGCAACCTGTGGCACGATACTGAATGAATTATGCGCTGAGGGAGAGGTTATAGAGGAATCTCTCGATGAATCACGCGGTGGTCGGCCAGCCAAACGCTATATATATAATCCAAATTACTTTAGTGTATTAAGTGTCTATGCCGAGGGTACAAATGACAGCGGCGTTATTTCGTCTTTTCTCACCTCGGCCGATGGCAAAAAAATTCAAGAATATAATGAAGTTTATAATAATCTTACTATAGAGATATTAATTAGCCATATTAAAGAGATAATAGATAAACATCCTAATATCAAAGCATTAGGCCTTGGTCTTCCAGGTGTTGTGGTCGATGGGAAAGTCCTAACTTGTGATATTACTCACTTAGAAGGACTGGATATTGCTGAGCAGCTAAATACCCAATTGGGTATTTTTGTTCAAGTGGGCAATGATATGAATTACACTGCATTTGGCTTCTACCGAAATTATTGCCGCGGTACAAATGATCCAGTCGCTTACATATTCATGCCCCCGAGACATTGCGCAGGTTGTGGCATGGTTATTTCCGGAAAAATGCTACGTGGGGCTAGCCAATTCGCGGGGGAGGTATCAAAACTACCCTTCTATGATAATTTACCCAACGGAACGAATACTCACTCTCATCATACCCCCGAGTTTGAAAGGCTTCTGCATATCACTTCATCTTTAATTGTTATTATTAATCCGGTCACCATAGCTGTATCAGGTAATAACATCGATCAAGCATGTATTGATGCACTAGCTATTGAGTTATTAAAAAGATTTGATAACAAACATATTCCGCAATTTGTCTATCGCGATTGTATAAAATCTGATTATCATAAAGGCATATCAGAATATACCCTCGACGCCTATAATAATTTTAGAGTCTTTGATAGCTAACTTACCCAAGTAAATGATGTTAAAGCCCTGCCTTAGCACTAAAAATCTCATTTCAACGCTCGCATTCTATCCCCTATTTAACACCTATAAATAAACACCTTCCACGGCAAGAATGTTCTTGACTTCTTGAACGTCGTCATTATATTTTATTACTTAATATAAGTCTTTTAGTAAGTAGTTTTACATTGCTAACAAATTCGATTTCGCGACCACTCACCAGAGAAAGGTAACTACTGAATGTCTAGCTCTACACTTGATGCCACTCTGGATACTTATGCTAAACGCTCCGCCACGCGGGCAATATTCTTTGTCGCAGGATTTGCAATGGGCCTTTGGGCTTCATTGGTACCCTATGCACAAAATCGTCTGCATTTTGATGCTGGCTCGTTAGGATTACTGTTGCTTTGTTTGGGAACTGGCTCTCTACTTGCCATGCTGTTTTCCGGGAAACTCATCGGCCGTTTTGGTTGTAGAAATATCATGCTATTAGGCATCGCCCTAGCCTGTATATTCCTGCCTACTCTGGCAATCATTGATCAATTCCCTGTGATGGCTTTATGCCTATTTTTCTTTGGCGCCGGAATCGGTCTGGCAGATGTTGCAGTCAATGTCCAAGGCTCGCTGGTTGAACAATCATCTGATAAACCACTTATGTCAGGTTTTCATTGTTTGTTCAGTGTTGGTTCAATTGCAGGAGCAGGTGGTGGTGCAATATTATTTACGCTTGGTTTGATGCCTCTTGCCGTGACATTCATTGCCATTGCAGTAATCGCTATTATTACCGTGACGGTTTTTAATGAATTAATCCCCTTTGGTGATCATAAAGAACCTACTGAGCAAGCGATAACAAAACCAAAGCCCAATTTCCGACTCGTGTTAATGGCATTAATGTGCATGATTTGTTTTATGGCTGAAGGTGCAGTATTAGATTGGAGCGGCGTTTTTCTCACTAATGATCGAGGCCTTGATATAACACATGCAGGTTGGGGATTCGCAATTTTTGGTGGAACGATGTCAATCATGCGTTTCACTGGCGATAAAGTTGTCAGCCTTTTGGGACGTAAACGCGTACTGGTTCTCAGCAGTATCATCGCCATGATCGGTTATGCGGTTGCGGTCATTATCCCCGACTGGAAATTCACATTGCTTGGTTTCGCGCTAGTTGGAGTTGGGGCTGCAAACATTGTTCCGGTACTGATAACCCTGGCGGGCCAGGAAAAAGTGATGCCGGTAAATATGTCCGTTGCCATGGTTGCAACACTAGGTTACTTCGGCGTGCTGGGCGGGCCAGCGCTGATTGGTTTTATTGCTCACTTAACTGATCTTTACACCGCATTCGCCATTATGGCACTGACATTCCTCGTTATTGCGGTCGGGGCATTTAAGCTGAAATATATCAACGAGGAATAACCGCATCAAAAATTAATACAGCGTAAACATATTTGTGAAGATTCATCTAAAGATAAAATTTGTGACTGAGTATGGTAACTTTACCAGCTAGCAAAATTTTGCTAGCTTTTTTTTAGATAAATAGCGTTAAGATATTTTCTATCAAACTACTATCTTCAATATGTTAAAGAGGGAAACAAAATGAGTATTAAAATCGTTGCAGTTGATATGGATGGAACCTTTCTTAACGACCAGATGAATTTTGATAGGAAACGGTTTAGCGCTCAATATGCACAATTAAAAGATAATGGAATAAAATTTGTTGTTGCCAGTGGCAACCAATATTACCAGCTCATCTCCTTCTTTCCCGATATCGCTAATGAAATCGCATTTGTCGCTGAAAACGGTGCCTACGTTAGCAATGAAAATACAGAAATTTTCTGCGGAGCACTATCAGATGAAAACTGTGACAAAGTTCTAAAAACAATCTTACCACTACCTCATCTTGATATTATTGTTTGTGGCAAGAATGGTGCTTGTATGCTCAGTTCATCTGATAATGCTTTCTACACCACCATGAGCAAATATTACCATCGACTTAAAATTATTGATAACTTCAATCAAATCGAAGAACCCGCATTCAAGTTCGCAATCAGTTTGCCCGATGAAGAATTGGCTGACTTTATGACATTCATTGAGGCTGAATTGGGCGATATTGTAACCCCAGTGTCCAGTGGTCATGGTTCTGTTGACCTAATCATACCTGGTGTACATAAGGCCAATGGTATTAAATTACTCCAGGATATATGGGGGGTGAAAGATGAAGAAGTGGTGACTTTTGGTGATGGTGGCAACGATGTTGAGATGTTGCAATATGCCGGGTATGGATTTGCTATGGCAAATGCGCCAGAACATATTAAAAAAATAGCGAAATATCAGGCCGACTCGAATAATGATTCAGGCGTGTTAAATGTCATTGATAAAATTTTAAGAAAAGAACCTCCGTTTGCGGGAAGTTAGAAACTATACCGGAAATATGATGGCGGAGAACCAGGAAAATAATAGCGACCTCTTAAATCAAGGCTAATAATTAACCAACTATCTGTCTGAGCGATCAAAGTAACTCACACAATCAGAAGCCCGCACATTTACGCGGGCTTCGTTTTACACCTGATTAACATAGATTCCCCCCTCCACTCAACAGTTACACTACCCAATCAATGATTTAGTCTTCAATGATATTACCGATGAACACCTATATGGGGTAGCAACTAGTTATTATTTCGTTGAGATAACCCGATGCATGTGCAATTCCCTCCTGTATCCGCAAAAAATAGTATTACAAGACTAAAATCAAAGTAATGAAAATAAATTTTTTCCTTGTTTTTAATTAAAATGCTATCGTTATTTTAATAATAACACTTAAGTAATTTTAAATTAATAACGGGTAAATGGTTAAATATGAGCGCCGCCAGTTGTTAGGCTTTACTGACGGCGATGGTGAATGGATTGTCAATCTGACGCTGGAACATATTGCCAAAAATAGTTATTCCTGTTTAAGTTATTTATCTTTTCTTATTAAATGAAAAATCACTTTTGTTATTAGAGATAAAAAAATAATAGCAAGAATAGCCATTTCGTAATAGAGAGCTATCAGAATATTCGTATTAAGAAAGTTAAAATAGCTGATCGCATCATACTGCTCCTTTGTAGTATTTAAAATCCATAATTATAACGTATGGCACACAGGGACGATATTGATTCCAATAAGCAAGCGTCTTCTTCAGGAATCTTACGTTGCGAGGTAACAAGAGAGGGATATGCTCATAACCTTTCACCTGCGTTTAGCGGGAAATATCTGTTAGCTGAATGTACTCAAACACAGAAATATCAGCCCGATAGCAGTAGCAAAGAAGCCTGGCTGAAAGATATAAACATATTTGTCCCGGTTGCCCATCAGGTAAATGATAAGCCTGAAAGTCAGGTAACGCTGGAAAATGTTAGCGTAATACGTTGATGAGCAAGCAGGTTCATCGCTTTGATGGGTGAACCTATTCAGCATTGCGTCTACAGCGTCTGAATAGGAAATTATTAACTCGTATTGAATTAGAAGAGATCACCGAGTTTGTTCAACCGAGAAAACAATGCGAATGCTTACACGAAAATGGCATTTTTTTATCATGCGGAAAGATGCTTGACCCAGCACCACCTGGGGACCCACTGTCATCGCGTCAGCTCATTCAGGTGGAGTCTGATGAACAACCTGATTATGGCTCGCCCACGCAAAGACCCCGCTGACAACTGGATGCCGCCTCGTGTTCGAAAAGGCAGGTCAGCCTATGAGTTCAGGGCCATCGATGGTGGAACAATCCGACTTTGCAGCTTTGGATCCAGCCAGGCCGAGGTATGGATGGCCTACGAGAGATTAATGGTCGGCCAGAAAAGTGACACGACATTTACTGGTCTCATTAAAGAGTTTTTGGTGTCCGGCGATTTCTGTGATTTGGCGAGTGAAACACAAAAAGACTATCGCAAACACTCCTCAAAAATAATCGCTGTATTTGGAAAAATGTCATCCAACAGTATAAAGCCCGAGCATATTCGAACGTATATGGATGAACGGGGGATAACAAGTCGGATTCAAGCCAACAGAGAAAAATCTTTCATGTCGAGAGTCTTCCGCTGGGGATACGAGCGCGGAAAAGTAAAATTGAATCCTTGCACTGGTGTAAAGCAGTTTAAGAAGCTCAGTAGAGAGCGCTATATTACTGATGAAGAATATAGTGCAGTCTATTTTGCCGCCTCTAACATTGTCCGCATCGCCATGGAAATAGCCTATCTGTATCTCACAAGACAAGCTGACGTGCTTGCGTTACGCCGTGACCAAATTAAAGACGCGGGGCTATATATCAGGCAGGGAAAAACGGGAGTAAAACAAATTAAGGCCTGGACCGGACGATTGCAGAATGCGATTGCGTTGGCCGATACCCTCCCCTTGAAGCCAGGGATAAGTAGCATTTATCTCATCCACCAAAGAGGTGGATGTCGGTATAGCCGTGATGTTTTTAATAGCCAGTGGCGTAAAGCCAGGAAAATGGCAAAAGAGTCACACCCTGAATTGGATTTCAATTTCACCTTCCACGATTTGAAGGCGAAAGGTGTTTCTGATCTCACCGGAACCCTCTATGAAAAACAGGCGATTTCGGGACATAAAAATGCATCGCAAACGGCACGGTATGACAGAAAAGTCGCGATTGTCCCTGTCGTCGGCGGGCAACAAGAAGAGCAATAAAGTGACGAAATTGAATGGTGAAACAGCCACAAAAGAGCAGGGATATGGTGAAAACCAATGGTGAAATAAGATTTGGGTCGCAAAAAAACCGCCTCTCGGCGGTTAACGACATACTCATACTACTTTGTTTTACTTAGATTTGTTTCCATGGTGCCCGGGGCGGGACTTGAACCCGCACAGCCATAAGCCGAGGGATTTTAAATCCCT
>NZ_JBLWEX010000253.1:0-22214 GCF_048323875.1 Yersinia sp. LJYL362 | reverse complement strand
TGGTGCTGGATAGCGGCATTATCCGCCATCGGGGTAAAATTCAGGCGATTATTACCAATGCGCAGGCCTATCTGGCAATGGAAGCCAACGGCGAAGATTTTTCGCGTTTTATCTGGGGTTTCGTCGATGGTGAGCCAAAAATTAACCATTGGTGGTGTTTGGCGGAATGCCCGGCAACGACGCCAATCTCAGATGCGATGTCTAAAGCACTCAAAAAACGTGGTTTTAAGTTTATCGGCTCCACTATTTGCTATGCCTTTATGCAGGCCAGTGGCCTGGTGAACGATCATCTGGCGAGTTGTTTCTGCCATCCGGATAACGCGATAAAATGATAAGAATTTACCAACCGGACGATATCGATGCCGTGATGCAATTGTGGCTCACCAGCACGATTGCGGCGCATCCTTTTATTGCCGAACAATATTGGCATGAGAGCGCCCCGTTGGTACGAAACACTTACCTGCCAGCAGCCCGCACTTGGGTCTATTTACACTCAAAAACCATCGGTGATGAGAATCCGATTGCAGGATTTATCAGTATTCTGGAAGAACAACTGGTGGGGGCATTGTTTGTCGCCCAACCTTTTCACGGGCAGGGTATCGCTAAGGCATTGATGGAACATGTTCAGCAGCATTACCGCGCCCTGACGCTGGAGGTCTATCAGCAAAACCAACGCGCCTGCCACTTCTACCGTAAACAGGGTTTTACCCAGATAGGGAAAGCGTATAACGCCGAGACCAAAAGCACTATTTTAACTCTGCATTGGCAACACCTATTTAATTAGCTCCTTATTTTATCCCCTGCATCTGATAAATTTTAATAAGCGTAGCGAGCGAACAATAGTATTACCCTATCTCAATACCAATTTATCAACTGGTATCAACAAGGGGGTATTATGATAAGGATGTTTATCAATAAAAAATCGCTCTTTTTTTTAATCATTATTTCACCGTCTATTTTTGCCAATGAAATTAAAAGTAAAAAAGTTTACTTTTATCCTGAAGATAGATATCAAAGTGAAACAGAGACAGCTCTCGATACTGAATATATCGATCATGGCAGATTTGAACGAGACACTGCAGGGACATTAGGTTGTGCTTTCATACCTGCATTGGCAATTTATAATTATATTACTCATAGCCGGTGTGATCAGGTGGATAAGTTATGGCATCAGATATCACATTGGTTTTCTGACGATAATAAAGATAAGGTGATGTTATTCGTTGGTAACGCCCCATTACTTAAACCGCAGCCTCCCCTCCCCGAGCATAAAAACAATCAAGCCGCCGCTTTTACACTGACATTAAACAAAATCAATACGCAATTACATCATCAGGCGCTGACCTTACCGGCCACAGCACGATTTTGCAGAACTTCAATAGATAATATTCTTGCTACTCGCTATCCACGTAGCCCCGATGATAATTGCCCACAATGGGTATCACGTATATTAGCTGACTTTACAGCGTTATTTGGTCATTCCGTACATGACTGGACACCTGAGCATCTACAGGATGTTATCACGCGGATTGATGCACAACATGTGACCGGCTATGCAGTCAATGATCAGGCCACTGAGGATCATCTGGTGAGTGAAGTCAGGGGAGCCGTAGAACGGCTGGGTTTGATTGAAATAATACAGCAAATCACCCGCGCATTTGAATATGCCCGGCTAAATTATGCGACTTATCTTGCGCATAATCCCAGAGTCTCAGAATCACCCATTACTGCACAAAGCCTGCCATTAGGGGAGTATTCGCTTTCTTTAGAGTCTTATCATTATCCCACCGAGCCGCATGCAGTACGTATTCGTGAGAATAATGAGTGGGTGGTAAGGCCCGACTTACATTTTGAGGTAGAAATCATTGAGAGCAGCGCAACAGACCGGTCGGCCATCACCCTAACTCATACCGTCATGAACCATTGGTTTAATACTTATCTGTTCGCCCCATTAAATACAGACCAGCAAGGTAACCCTCTCACTGACCTGGATCGCACCACCAGCGCAGCACGAACGACCAGCACATCGTTATTACTCGAATTAGAAGACAGCAGCAGCGATTACCTGTTTGTGGTGGTGCGCTTGAGTGGGGAAATAGTCAGCGTTCTGGGTGCAAACGGGGGTCAGGATGAGAGCGAAGAGTACTATATTGATGTTTCTGTAAGTAAACCGCGTAATGTTCTCACGCCAAATGCAGAAGGAAACGTACGTGGAGCAGGTACCGCCGCAGTGCATGAACTGGCGCGTTATTTGAAACAAAAAGGTGTGAAAATATTACGCTCTAATGTTATTTCTCAGCCCTCAGCCAGAGTAAAAAGTAAACTCGGTTTCATACATAACGAACTTTGATATTTAGCCTTTCACATTTTCCAAACAAATAATAATAGAGGTTATATTATGAGATCAAAACTTATAATTGATATTGTAACAATATTATCATTAATAACGTTATCACCAATGGTTATCGCTAATGAAATTGACAGAGAGTACACTAAAAATAAAACAATCTCACAGATTAAAAAATCGCATTTAAGCCCAGTAAATAACCAGGCAGTATGTTTATATAATGATGATAAACTATCAGGAAAGTCGATGTGTTTCGCCCCGGGAGAAAGTATTGACTTCCTCGATAGAGATGATGAACTGATAGAGAATGACACTGTTTCTTCTATCTCTATTCCTAACGGAATGTTAGCCACCATATATAAAAATGATAATTACAATTTGCCTTATTTAAATTTAATGGAATCTATCGGGCAACGCGATTTAGCTGATTTGGATATGGATAATCAAATTAGTAGCGTTAAGGTTAGTAATTCTCCCATCGAAGGTTGTAGTAAACGTTGCGTCATTCTGAATCGAATGCAATTGCCTTTATCTGATATCTTTGCTCAAAACTGGGATGATCCTAACTATCCCAATAAGCAAGTTTTACTGAGTTTTGATATTAATGACCAAAGTGTTTTTATGACAGAATTATCTTTAGGGCCAATAATATGGTTCTCTAATAGAGATTTATTCATCTTTAATAATCCGCAGAATAGCGAACCTTTGGTATTTCGCATTCATCCAGATGCTAATCGATTCTCCCTGTTATTTCACCTCAACAATAATCGTATCGCTGTAGATTATATGGAAAGCCACGGCACGGAACAAATAGCCTTATCCCCCACCATCACAGTGGCTCATGCTCCCTTTGATCGCCCAGTCGAAACCTCAGCCATCATCATTAATAACACCGGCAAGCATCCACTGATCATCGACCAGGTAGTAATGGCGGCCAGCACTGAAAATATTCAGTCGGTACACCACAGAAGCGAACGGGATACCGCCGGAACATTAGGTTGCGCGTTTATCCCCGCACTGGCGATTTATAATTACGTCACTCACAGTCGGTGCAATCAGGGCGATACTCTGTGGAGCAAGGTAACGCATTGGTTTTCTGATAAAAATAAAGATAAGCCAGTATTAGTGACCGCTAACCCCACGTTGCTAAAGCCACAACCACAACAGCCGGAAAATAGTGGCGGCGCGGCACTGGTCTTAACGAAAATCGAAACCCAGCTCCATAATCAGGCGCTCACCTTACCGGCTACTGCACAGTTTTGTAAAACGTCGATGGAGAATATCCTCGCCGAGCGCTATCCCCGTGATGTAGATGTAAACTGTCGGCAATGGGTCTCCAGAGTATTAGCTGATTTTACCCTGCTATTCGGTGATTCATTACAAAACTGGACGCTGGATGTTCTGCGCCGGGTATTAATACAAATCCATCAGGATGATACCACCGGCTTTGCAACAAGCGATCCGGCAGCAGAAAGCCGTCTGGTCAATGAGGTCAGAGAAGCTATGATTCATCTGGGGTCGGCAGATGAAGCTATCCGCCAAATCTCTCAGGCATTTGATTATACGCGCCTAAATTACGCCCGCTATCTGGCGCATAATCCTACTGCAACGGCTTATCCCTCTGCTGCCCAGCGTTTGCCATTAGGAACCTATTCACTCTCATTGGCTTCTTACCACTCTCCCACCGATCGTCCCGCTGCTCGGGTACGTGAAAATGGGGTGTGGGTGACCCACCCTGATTTATATTTTGATGTCGATATCCTTGACACTACTATCCCGGGCCAGCCAGAGATTGATGGCCCGTTGATGGACGATGCTCGGGCTGCACTCGCCGCCTGGTCCGACATTTATAATGCAGCTCCAGTCAATTACTACATCACTAACGAATATTGGTCGGAACATGACCGCACTATCGAAGCAGGGCGAGCACACAGTTACTCACTGTATAGTGAAATGCTCGCTTCTGGGAATGACTATATCTACGTTGCGGTAAGACTAAGGGGGGATATTGTCAGTCTTCTGGCAGCCACAAGAGATGAGTCGTTCGAGAACAGCCATGAAAACTACTATGTTGAATTTTTTGTCACTGACCCGAACTATGTGCTGATGCCAGAGGATGAGGAGAGCGTTCGCGGAGCGGGCCGCGCAGCAGTACAGGGGATAGCCCAATATCTGCAACAAAGGGGAGTGAAAACACTACGTTTTCGCGCTATTTCTCAACCAGCGGCACGGGTAAGCACAAAGCTTGGCTTTCATCATGATGAGTTTTAAACATCCACAGGTCACGGGCGGCAGGAGTGCGCCCGTTGAAAAGCGCCGTTCTGTGCTTTTTTCGTCGATAAACCCAGCATTTACGCTAACTACATAACACTATGAGAGTTTTCTCAATGGTATTCGCCCCTATTTTACCGGATAACGATGGCCGATAAATGCCAGCAACTGAACTGAATGCTGGTAGATGACTTATTAATCCGCTATTGGGCGACATTATCTATTTTTCGCCGAAATAGAATGCCATTTAAGGTAAAATCAATGAAAAAACGCATTCTGGCCACGGTGGCCGCCGTTTCTGTCGCACTGACACTTTCCGCTTGTACCACCAATCCCTATACCGGCGAATCACAAGCGGGTAAATCAGGTTATGGGGCAGGCATCGGGGCGGTGTTAGGCGCAGGGATTGGTATGTTGTCATCATCCAAACATGATCGGGGCAAAGGGGCGTTAATTGGTGCCGCAGCGGGGGCCGCGTTGGGTGGCGGTGCAGGCTACTACATGGATGTGCAGGAAGCCAAACTGCGTGAAAAAATGAGTGGCACAGGTGTTAGCGTGACCCGTCAGGGCGATAATATCGTGTTGAATATGCCCAACAATGTCACATTTGATACTGACAGCAGCAACCTCAAACCCGCTGGAGCCAATACCTTGACCGGCGTGGCTATGGTATTGAAAGAGTACGATAAAACCGCCGTCAATGTGACCGGCTACACCGACAGCACGGGTGCCAGAGCGCATAACATGACGCTTTCACAACAACGTGCCGACAGTGTAGGAAGCGCACTGATCGTGCAAGGTGTCGCGGCGAACCGTATCCGTACCAGCGGTGCAGGGCCGGATAATCCAGTAGCAAGCAACAGCACCGCCGCCGGTAAGGCGCAGAACCGCCGGGTTGAAATCACCTTAAGCCCACTGTAATTGTTATGGTTTTTCTGCGGATAACGCCTCGCGCTTTATCCGCACATTTTCTAGCCGGAGACATCCGGTCATCATAATTATTCCAGCTTGATACGATAAGTACAGCGCCGGGAACCGGATAAAATATGTTCAACCCGCTCAACCGGCACTCCCAGAGCTTGCTGAAATACTGATAATTCTGCCCGACAAAACCCCTGGCAACTGGTTGCGGCGGCGCAAATCGGGCAATGATTTTCAATCAACAATATTGAACCATCGGCTTGAGTCTGGCATTCCGCCATGTACCCTTCCTGAGAGCGAATAGCCACCAGCCGCTCCACCCGTTCATCAATATTATGTGCGCCTTCCATTGCCTGACAATACAGATCACGCGTTTCTTGCTCACGCGTATCTATCAATAAATTAAGCGCTTCTTCGCCTAATTTTGTGCGCACCATACGCAATAACTGAACGGTTAGCTCGCTGTGGGCATCAGGAAAACGGGCATTTCCTGCTTCGGTAAGTCGCCAAAGCTGGATAGGCCGCCCGACACCTTTTGTCTGTGCCTCCGCCACAACCAAACCCTCTTTGGCTAATTTTACGAATTGTTGGCGGGCGGCTTCCCCTGTAGTGCCGAGTATTTTTCCCGCATCTGCCGCTTGCAAGGGGCCACGCGTCTTCAGCAGCAGCAGCAGGCGCTCAGCAACAGACTGCGGCTGACTGGTCGAATAGTCGATGTTCATATCTATCCCAGTATCGTTGATGCATTTTTAATTCTGATGATTATCAGCATAACATTTTACAAGCATATGCTTGACTTATTGTTGGCCCCTGGCCTACCTTATTCCAAGTGTTTACTTGTTTAACTTTAACGTAACAACTCGCCCAACTCAATAACCAGATTTCTGGCAGGATGAATAACGTGATAATGAATGATGCAAGCCGATGGAGTGATTTGTTCTCCGGCAAAAATGCGGCTTTTGCCATAGCGCTGTCAGGTGGGGTGGTGTTACATGCCATCAATATCTATATCGCCACCACTATTTTACCGTCGGTGGTGCTGGAGATTAATGGCCTGAATTTATACGCCTGGAATACCACTCTATTTGTCACCGCGTCGATCCTCGGTTCCGCATTATCTGCCCGTTTACTCAGTGGTTATGGTGCACGCAGCGCCTATTTGTTTGCCTCACTGACCTTTATGCTGGGTAGTGCCTTATGCGCAATGGCACCGAATATGCCGCTGATGCTGGTTGGCCGAACCGTGCAAGGTTTGGGGGGCGGTTTTCTGTTCGCACTCTCTTACGCCATGATTAACTTGGTGTTTCCGCAATCATTATGGCCAAGGGCGATGGCGCTCATTTCAGGAATGTGGGGCGTGGCAACACTGATTGGCCCGGCAATTGGCGGGATATTTGCAGAAATGAACGCCTGGCGCTTTGCCTTCTGGACGTTACTGCCGGTGACACTGATTTATGCCATTTTTACCTGGCGCATCCTGCCGAAAGGAAGATCCAGCACCGCAGTCACCTCGGCATTACCGGTCACCCAACTGGTGCTATTAACCGCAATTGTCCTGACCATTTCCGCCAGCAGTATTGCCAGCAGTGGCCTGACGAATCTGGTGGGTATGGTGTTAGCAGTATTGCTGCTGGCGCTGCTATTGCGTATAGAATCCCGAGCCACCTCGCGTTTACTGCCAAAAGGAGCGCTGCGCCTTAACTCACCCCTGGCCGCACTCTATATCACCATCTCTTTACTGGCGATCGGCATTACTTGTGAGATTTTTGTCCCTTACTTCCTACAAACCATACACGGACAGTCGCCACTGATTTCTGGCTATATCGCCGCCACTATGGCTGCGGGCTGGACAATTTCTGAAGTGATGAGTGCTGGCTGGAAAAAGTCAGGTATTCGTTGGGCGATTATTAGTGGCCCAATTATTGTGCTGGTGGGAATCATTGCGCTCGCCATCCTGATGCCAGTAAGTTCACTGGGCAGTTGGCAGCAGATGGCCCCTATCGCCATTGCGCTAACATTAGTGGGTTTCGGTATCGGCTTTGGCTGGCCACACTTGCTGACCCGCATTCTGCAAGTGGCGGCGGAAGAAGATAAAGATATCGCCGGAGCCTCGATTACCACGGTACAGATGTTTGCCACCGCCGTCGGGGCTGCGATAGCCGGTATGGTGGCGAACCTTTCCGGCCTTAATGCTCCCGGCGGCGTCGCGGGTGCCGAAAACACTGCTCACTGGCTATTTACTCTGTATACCATTGCCCCGGCACTGGCGATCATTACTGCGCTACGTTGCGCGGCCATTCGCTCCCAACCCCAGCCGGTTAATAGCGTTACCAGCCACGAAGTTTTATAAAATCAGATATGCCAACCTGCCCATACGGGTTGGCCTTTTCATTAGTCGTAACATTATGAGTCTGATTAGCGCTTGATCCCGCACCGGTAGTTGCTGTTATTCTGGCTTTAAATCTTATCCTTAATTCTATTTACTCAAAGTAACTGAGGTTGTGATGAAGCCATCTATCGTGCTTTACAAAAGTATTCCTGCTGACCTGCATCAGCGTTTAGAGCAATATTTTACTGTGAACAGTTTTGATGGTTTATCTGCGGATAATCAGCCCGAACTATTATCTGCTCTGCAACAAGCTGAAGGGCTTATCGGTTCTGGCGGTAAAATTGATCAGGCGTTCTTGGAACGCGCACCGAAGCTGCGAGCTGCTTCAACCATTTCTGTTGGTTATGACAATTTTGATGTCGATGCGCTGAGCCAGCGCGGAATAGCCTTAATGCACACCCCTACCGTTCTGACCGAAACCGTGGCAGATACTATGATGGCATTGGTGCTATCCAGTGCGCGGCGGGTAGTAGAATTGGCTGAGCGCGTGAAAGCCGGAGAGTGGCAAGACAGCATCGGTGAGGATTGGTTTGGTGTCGATGTTCACCACAAAACCATCGGCATTCTCGGCATGGGCCGAATTGGTATGGCGCTGGCTCAACGAGCACACTTTGGTTTCAGCATGCCGGTGCTGTACACCAGCCGCCGCCCACATGAAGAAGCTGAAAAGCGCTTTGGTGCTCGCCGCTGCTCACTCGATACCTTGCTGGCTGAGGTTGATTTCCTCTGCATCACTTTGCCGATGACCGAACAGACTTACCATATGATAGGCCGTGAGCAACTGGCTAAAATGAAATCCAGCGCCATCTTGATCAATGCGGGTCGTGGGCCGGTGGTTGATGAGCAGGCGCTGATTGCTGCGCTGCAAGATGGCACTATTCATGCTGCCGGACTGGATGTTTTTGAACAAGAGCCACTGCCAGTGGAGTCGCCATTACTCAAATTACCGAATGTGGTTGCTGTGCCACATATTGGTTCCGCCACCCATGAAACCCGCTACAACATGGCGGCCTGCGCGGTAGATAACCTGATTGCGGCACTGACAGGCACTGTCACAGAAAACTGCGTCAACCCGCAGGTATTGCAGCAAGCATAATTTATTCTACGGGCCTGTTAGCAGGCCAAATCCCCCTCATCCGCTGCCCTCCTCCCTATAAAAACGGCTCAGGGATGAGGCTATTTCTTCGCCGTCTGGCACTCTGATATTCATAAAACTTTATACGTTTCTCAGACCCAAGGAAGACGCGTTATGAAACATCTCACGCTCGCTTTGCTACTGGTTTTGTCGCCAGCAGCCATGGCGAACTGGTCACTTCAGCATTTCCCGGCGTTTACTGAACAAGATAGCGGTATTTTCCTGAGTAGCAGCGTGCTCACCAAAGGTGAGTATCTCCTTAAATTTTATCAAGATAAGCAATGCTGGCAGCCAACCGGGCCGGTGAAACTGAATCAGACATTTTCGCTGCAACCCTGCCAGAATCAGGCTGATATCCAGTGGAAGCTGTTCCGCGATGGCCAGTATCAGGTGCGTATTGATACCCGCAGCGGCACGCCAACACTCACCTTGAGTATCAAAGAACCGGTGGCGGAAACCGTCAAAGTCGTGGCTCACAGTTGTCAGCGCTGGGATGGAAAGCCGGTGACGATTGATGTCAGCAAAACCTTCGTTGAAGGCGAAATGGTGCGGGATTTCTATTCTGGCCAAACAGCAAAAGTTTCCCTCGGTAAAATCACACTGCAACCCAGCCCTGAGAGTGGCGGATTATTGCTGCTAGAGTCAGCAAAAACCCAGCATGCGGCGCCTTTTAGTTGGCAAAATGCCACGGTTTATTTTGCTCTGACAGATCGATTTAAAAACGGTAACCCAGACAATGACCACAGCTACGGTCGCCACAGCGATGCCATGCAGGAAATCGGTACTTTCCACGGTGGTGACCTGGCTGGCCTAACCGAAAAACTTGATTATCTGCAACAGCTTGGGGTCAATGCGTTGTGGATAACTTCTCCACTGGAGCAAATTCACGGCTGGGTCGGGGGCGGAACCAAAGGTGACTTCCCGCATTACGCCTATCATGGTTATTACGGCCTGGATTGGTCTCGGCTGGATGCCAACATGGGCACCGAACAGGATTTGCATAAACTGGTTGAGCAAGCCCATAAGCGCGGTATCCGCATTCTATTTGATGTAGTTATGAATCATGTGGGATATGCCACTCTGGCAGATATGCAGAGCTACCAGTTCGGCGCGCTGTATTTGCAAGGTGATCAGTTGGAAAAAACTCTGGGTAAAAACTGGACAGACTGGACACCTGGCAAAGGGCAAACCTGGCATAGTTTTAATGATTACATCAACTTTAGTGATAAAGCCGCATGGGATAATTGGTGGGGTAAGAAATGGATCCGCACCGATATTGGTGATTATGATTCCCCAGGCTATGACGACCTGACCATGTCGCTGGCTTTCCTGCCGGACATTAAAACCGAATCTACCCAACCCAGCGGTTTGCCGGTGTTTTATCGCCATAAACCCGATACCGCAGCACGAGAAATAGCCGGAGCCACTCCGCGTGATTACCTCACGCATTGGTTGAGTCAATGGGTTCGCGATTATGGTATCGACGGTTTTCGTGTTGATACCGCCAAGCATGTCGAGAAACCCGCCTGGCAACAACTTAAGCAGCAAAGCACTGCGGCTCTGGCTGAGTGGAAAGCCGCTCACCCGGATCAGGCGCTGGATAACTTACCCTTCTGGATGACCGGTGAAGCCTGGGGCCACGGCGTGATGAAGAGCGATTATTACCAAAACGGCTTTGATGCCATGATTAATTTTGATTTTCAGGATCAAGCCAAACAAGCACTGGCCTGTTTCTCATCCATTGACGGCACTTATCAACAAATGGCGGATAAACTGCAAGGTTTCAATGTGTTGAGTTATATTTCATCCCATGATACCCGGCTGTTTTTTAAAGATGACGCACAACAATCCTTGGTGAAACAGCAACGTGCGGGTGATCTGCTGCTGCTGGCTCCGGGGGCAGTGCAAATCTTCTATGGCGATGAAAGTGGACGAGAGTTCGGCCCTACCGGGTCAGATCCATTGCAAGGAACCCGCTCGGATATGAACTGGAATGAACTGACCGGAGAAAAAGGCGCGCTGTTGGCGCACTGGCAAAAAGTCAGTCAGTTCCGCGCCCGTCACCCAGCGATTGGTGCAGGCGTGCAGCTGTCGCAACAAACCGCTGATTACTATGCTTTTAGTCGCCAACATCAGAGCGATAAAGTATTAGTAGTTTGGGTCGGGGACAAAAAAGAGTAAACCAGTTTATTATTTTGCAATAATACTTCCTGCCGATATTTTCACGCGGCAGGAAGAATTCTTTCCGCATTGCGTCCGCTTTTATCTGCGAGTATGGTAGCTGTTCACTTACGGATAACAATAAATTTTCATTTATGAAGTTTTCACTTTTCGGCGACAAATTCACCCGCTACGCGGGTATCACCAGACTGATGGACGACCTCAATGACGGCCTGAGAACTCCGGGTTCTATCATGCTTGGCGGAGGTAATCCGGCGCATATTCCCGAGATGGATGCTTATTTCCAACAACTTTGTCAGGAAATGCTGGAACGCGGGCAATTGACCGAGGCGTTGTGCAATTATGACGGGCCACAAGGGAAAGACCTGCTGCTAAAAGCACTGGCAAAAATGCTGCGCGATGAGTTGGGTTGGCAAATTGAGCCACAGAACATTGCACTAACAAATGGCAGTCAAAGCGCGTTTTTCTACTTATTTAATTTATTCGCTGGCCGCTATGCCGATGGCAATCGTCGGCGGGTATTATTCCCGCTGGCACCGGAGTATCTCGGTTATGCAGATGCGGGCCTCGACGAAGATTTGTTTGTCTCTGCCAAACCCAATATTGAGCTATTGCCAGAAGGGCAATTCAAATATCACGTCGATTTTGAACACCTCAATATTACCGATGATATAGGCCTGATTTGCGTTTCACGGCCCACCAACCCGACTGGCAATGTGATTACTGACGAAGAGTTGATTCGGCTGGATGCTATTGCCCAGCAACGTGGTATTCCGTTATTGATTGATAATGCTTATGGCGTGCCCTTCCCTGGCATTATCTTTACTGACGCCACACCGCTGTGGAACCCGAATATCATTCTGTGCATGAGCTTGTCGAAACTGGGTCTTCCCGGTTCACGCTGTGGGATAGTGATTGCTGATGAGAAAGTCATTTCAGCCATCACTAACATGAATGGCATTATCAGTTTGTCACCGGGAAGTTTAGGGCCAGCGATTGCCGCCGAAATGATTGAGCGTGGTGATCTGTTGCGTTTATCCAACGAGGTCATCCGGCCATTCTATTTTGAACGGGTACAGCAAACTATTGCTATTCTGCGCAAATACTTACCGCCGGAACGCTGCCTGATCCACAAACCGGAAGGGGCAATATTCCTCTGGCTGTGGTTTAAAGATTTGCCGATCAGCACTGAACTGTTGTATCAACGCCTGAAAAAACGCGGTGTGTTGATGGTACCTGGCCACTACTTCTTCCCCGGTCTGGAATATGACTGGCCGCATACTCATCAGTGCATGCGGATGAATTATGTCCCGGCACCGGAAGATATCGAAAAGGGTGTGGCGATTCTGGCCGAAGAAATTGAGTTGGCGTATCAGGAAGCACAGTAAAACAGCCATTCTTAGCTTCAATAACAGAGTAAAGAGTGGAGAGAACAGGCCGATCGTAAAGACGCCGTAAACCCCTCCCTGGGGGCTCGAGCCGCGCCTTCCCTGGCGCGGACGCTTTACTCTTCGGCCTATCCTTTCCACTTAGTCATTGCCATAGCTGCCGACCAAACTACCCGCTATAGTGTCCAGAACAGCACGGCAAGTATCTGCGGCGACATGATTCGTAAGAACATCGCCAACGGATAAACAGTTGCATAAGACAGTGCTGCTGCACCGCTGGTGGGGTGCAAACCATTGGCAAAGGCCAATGCCGGTGGATCAGTCATTGAACCAGCTAACATGCCGCACAACGTCAGATAGTTCATCTTAGCCAGCATGCGCGCCAGAATGCCCACGGTCAGTAGCGGTATCCCGGTGATCATCGCCCCGTAGCCAATCCACGCCAGCCCATCACCATTGACCAGCGTATTGATGAAATCACCGCCAGACTTTAGCCCAACCACCGACAAGAACAGCACAATCCCCAGTTCACGCAAGGCCAGGTTGGCACTCGGCGGCATAAACCAATATAGCTTGCCGATGCTACCAATACGCCCAAGGATAAGTGCGACCACTAGCGGGCCACCCGCCAATCCCAAACGCAGTGCCGCCGGAAACCCCGGAATAAACAGTGGGATTGACCCTAACAACACTCCCAGACCGACGCCAATAAAGACAGGAAGCATTTGAACTTGCTGTAGTTTTTGCTGCGCGTTGCCCACAACAGCAGAAACGGCCTCAATAGATTCCGGACGCCCTACCAGATTAAGAATGTCACCAAATTGCAGGCTGGCATTGTTACTGGCGACTAACTCAATCCCAGCACGGTTTAATCGAGTGATTGCCACGTCATATTTCTGTTTCAGGTTTAAGTCGCGAATTTTCTTACCCAAAACTGCCTCATTGGTCACCACCACGCGAGCGGTCTGCAACACTGTGCTGGCCGTAGACAAGGTGACATCAACCTCTTCCCCGACCACCAGTCGCACTTTCTCCAAAGCCTCGCGCTGCCCAACTAAATGCAGATAGTCACCTAGCTCAATGACGGTGCCTGACAACGGAACCATCAATAAATCACCGCGCTTCAAGCGGGAACAGACCACCTCATCGCTGTTCAGTAATGGCACATCCTGCATTGATAGACCATGCAGATTGGGGTTTCGTACCGCCACGTTCATGGTTTGCAGCAATTCACGGTTCTGCCCGTGGCTGCTATCAAACTCTTTAGCTTCACGATCAACGTTGATTTTAAAGAATAAACGGATCAGCCACATCACCAACAAAATACCGCAAATACCGAATGGATAGGCCATGGCATAACCCATCCCCATTTGGCTGACCAATTGGGGTGGCGAACCTAAATCAGTGAGGATTTGTTGTGCTGCCCCAAGAGCTGGGGTGTTAGTCACCGCACCTGAAAATATGCCAAGAATAATGGGCAGTGGCACCGCAAACAATTTATGGATAATTGCGGTCACTAACCCACCGACAACAACCATCAGGATGGCAAAGCAATTAAGCCGCAACCCCGAGACCCGCAGTGAAGAGAAGAACCCCGGCCCCACCTGAATGCCGATGGTATAAACAAACAGAATCAGGCCAAATTCCTGAATGAAATGCAGCATGTCTCCATTTAGAACCAGTTCGTAAGTTTGTGCAAAATGGCCCACGATAATGCCGCCAAATAGCACCCCGCCGATACCTAACCCCACACCATAGACTTTCCAATTACCGATCCATAACCCCAATACGGCGACCAGCGCCAACATACTGACGGTAAGGGCGATAGCACTCATAAATCACTTCCTTGCCTAAGTTTAAAAACCGGTCGGCCACGTGGCATGTTATTTGGTAATACATGGCCTTAAATTCTTACAATTAGTAAGGATTCTGTCAGAAGGAGAGGAAAGTGAATGTGGGATGCACCACAAAATGCACCGGAGAGTGGGGAATCTCTCCGGTGAAAAAACAAACACGGAAAAGTTTAATACTAAAAGGACAAAACAAGGAGAGGGGTATTCGTTACCGGCACCTCAGGCAGAGGTGCCGGTCATCATAATTACTGCTGTTCTGATTGCTCGGTTGCAACCGGATTATCTAATACCTGATGCTCTTGAGGAGCGGCACTGCCAATGCTAATACGCTGTGGTTGCAGTGCTTCTGGTACCTGGCGCAACAGATCAATATGCAGCAGGCCATTTTCAAATTGAGCATTATCAACATTCAGATGCTCTGCCAAAGTAAAGGTCAATGAGAACTCTTTACGCACCAGGCCTTGATGCAGGTATTCAACCTGTTTTTCAGCCGGTGTTGGCTTACCGCGCACAGTCAAGCGCGGGCCTTCTACTTCAATATCCAGTTCGCTCTGTTTAAAACCGGCCAATGCCAGTGAAATGCGATAGTGGTTATCGTCAGTTTTCTCAATATTATAGGGAGGGAACCCCTGAGAATCCTGACCGCCCTGCATTGAACTGGCTAATTTATCAAAACCAATCCACTGACGAAGTAAAGGTGACAAATCATAATTACGCATATATATAACTCCTTCTTTGAAGCGAGATAATAGAAAGCCTCTCAGTCCCCGATTACGGCAGACTTGGCTCAGTTATGAATAATGTGAATTAGTCACATTATTGAAAAACTATTTACTAAACCTATTATTTAATTTCAATACGACGTGGTTTTAAACTTTCTGGTACTAAACGCTCCAGATCGATATACAACAAACCATTGACTAAATTGGCACCTTTAATTTTAATGTGCTCAGCCAACTGGAATTTACGCTCAAAGTTTCGCTCAGCGATACCTTGATATAAATAAGTTCGTTGTGCTGGTTCATTGGCATGAGAACCGCGAACAATCAACAGGTTGTCCTGAGTGACAATTTCCAGTTCCTGTTCTGCAAAGCCTGCTACCGCGATCGCGATGCGATAGTTATTTTCATCGACCAATTCGACGTTATAAGGAGGATAGCCACCATTACTTTGATTCTGGCCAGATTCTAATAGATTAAATAACCGGTCGAAACCGATAGCTGAACGATACAGTGGTGCAAGCTCGGAATTACGCATAAAAACTGCCTCCTAAATATATTAGCAAGGATGTTGTCATATTTTGTATTAAGCCTTCCACTCTGGACAGGCTGTTGGTCTGAATACCCTGTCGGCGTATTCTCTCTGACCTGATAATAAAATGAGGTCGGCAATCTTCTTTTCAAGAGCAAAATCAAAAAAAATTTCACAAGAAAAATCTTAATAAGAAGTTTATTAATCTCATTATTCGATAAATGCACTGTTATAACTTACACTTAGGTAAATTTACCTCACAAGACTGAATCTTTCACCATAGGAACTGTCTGTAAGGTGGTGTAAAAATCATGTCAAAACCTGACATTTATAGTGGGTTGAACGTTGTAACCTGTAACTCCCCGGTATGATGAGAGCTGAAAAAAACAATGAAAAATACAGTTATCCCTTTTGTTACCGGCTGTTCGCTGCTTTTATCCGGCGGCTGTTCCAGTATTATGACTCATACCAGCAGCAGTCAGGGTTATTACTCCGGTACTGAAGCCAATGTGGCGATGCTCAAAGATGATAATACCGGTTGGGCGCTGCGCCCCCTACTCGCGGTTGATTTGCCGTTCTCAGCGGTGATGGACACTTTACTGTTGCCGTATGATTACTTGCGTTCCGACAGCGAAGATAAAATGGCCAGCTCCCCTCGTGAGCGCATCCGCCAATCCGAAGCGCAGAACCAGTCAGCAGCCCACCCCGCAGATACGCCAGTACAGTGAGTTAGTCTACTTTGACGGTAAAAATTTGTGCTAAGCCGTCGATTTCCCGCATAAAGGCCACTTTAGTACCATCGGGCGAAAACACCACTGCATCCGCCATGGGTGCAATAGCACTCCGCGCGGTCAATCGCCGCACTTGACCGGTGGTACTATCACACTGCATCACACTGTTATCACATACAAATGCCAGACTGTGTCCTTGTGGGTGCCAACTGAATGCTGACTGAATCCCCCCCTCCGTAAATGTCAGTTGCCGTGGTTCACCACCATTGGGTGAAACCAACCACAACTGCACCACACCCTCATCATCTTTCATTAAACAAGCAATGGCACTGCCGTCGGGGGAGGTTCGCAGCCAATGCCGCGGGCTGGTCGCCAGCCCTGGGAAACGCCGCTCAGTCGTAAAGGTTAACCGTCGTTGCCTGACGCCTGCAGGTGGGGCTGGCATGGTGGTTTGAGTTCCCTCTAATGGCTCTTCACCAGCACGAGCATAATCTCGGTCATGCTCTGGTAAATCAGCAATAAAGATTTCTGGAATTTTTTCGCCCTGCGCCGAAAGCGTGTCACCAATAAATGCCAATGCCCAGCGCTGGCGAGTACCGTCCGTTTTCAGATACCCCTGCGAGCCAATCCAACCCTCTTCATAAGCGCGGTTTATTTGGTCACTACCCGCCAGGGGCGTAGGGGTCGTTCGAGTCACTAACACACAGAAATGGCTACCATCATATTCACGCGGATGTTGCTTTGGCGGATTAACACCATGCAGAGGCAAGGCCACGCCCACGTTACGGCAATCCAGTGCGGGGTCTTGTTCGTGCAGCACATGGTCGTTATAGGTAAAACTCAGGCGACTGCCGTCAGGGCTGAAAACATGCACATGGCTGCCTCCGCGCAACGCGCCGGGAGTAAAGGGTGGCGTGATATCCATGGCATCCAATGTGACCGCCAATTCTCTGTCCGGCTCCGTGACAATCACCCCTCGCCGGTGATGGAAATCATAATGCCAGTGGCTATCTGGGTGTTCCGGGCCATGAATAAACACATAGCGTGCTGGATTATCAGGGCTCACGGTCACCACACCGACATGAGCGCCATGCTGAGCACGATAAATAACTTCAATCTCACCGGTGATGCAATTAACCCGCTCAATGGTTAAACCACTAAACGTACTGCCATTAGGCCGCACATCATATGCCAGCCATTGGCTATCGGGCGTCCAAACGTTGATGTTGGTGAGCTGATGACCTCTGGGATCAAAGGTGAGTTGCTGTTCCTGTATGGAATCGCATTTTTGCATGTTCATGCTATCAACTCTTTTATGTTAGGTTGCAAATAACGTTTTTTTGCTAAATCTGTATGTCATTATGGCATACAGATTGTCTGAGGGCTGCCCGCAGTTTGTTGTAAGTAATCTATTGAAAAATAAAAATATAAAGGAACCGATATGAACACCTTATTCGATGCTATCAAAGAGGCCCACCAGGCATTACGCCCACAGGTAAGGGTGACACCACTGGAATATAGCCCATTGCTGTCCCAGCACAGTGGCTGCGAAATCTATCTCAAATGTGAGCATCTACAGCACACCGGTTCTTTTAAATTTCGCGGAGCCAGTAACAAACTACGTTTATTAACTGACGAGCAACGCCAACGCGGTGTTATCACCGCATCTACCGGCAATCACGGACAAGCCATGGCGCTGGCAGGTAAATTGGCAGGAGTGAAGGCCACCATTTATGCACCAGAGCAAGCCGCTGCCATCAAATTAGAAGCCATTCGCGCGCTGGGCGGAGAAGTTGAGCTGATCCCAGGGGATGCATTAAATGCAGAACTGGCCGCGGATAGTGCCGCACAGCAGCAGGGTAAAATCTATATCTCCCCTTATAACGATAGGCAGATTATTGCCGGGCAAGGGACTTGTGGTATGGAAATGGTTGAACAACAGCCAAATCTGGATGCGGTATTTGTGGCGGTGGGTGGCGGTGGATTGATTTCCGGTATTGCCACGGTGCTGAAAAAACTCTCGGATAAAACTCAGATTATTGGGTGTTGGCCAGCCAACGCCACCAGTATGTATACCAGCCTCGAAAACGGTAAAATTCAAGAGGTAGCGGAGCAAGAGACTCTGTCTGATGGCACCGCTGGGGGCGTAGAACCAGGAGCAATAACCTTTGCACTTTGCCAGCAATTAATTGACCAGAAAGTGCTGGTGAGTGAACAGGAAATCAAAGATGCCATGCGTTTGATTGCCCATACTGACCGCTGGATGATTGAAGGTGCCGCCGGTGTAGCGCTGGCGGCAGCACTAAAACAGGCACCACTTTGGCAAGGTAAGAAAGTGGCCGTAGTGCTGTGCGGAAAGAATATTGTGCTGAAAAAATACCTGGGAGCGGTCAGCGAATGATTATTCTGAATAAGCAGCAGATTCTCGACAAGTTCGATGCTGATGCCGTCACGTTGCTACTCAAAGCAGGGTTTATTGCGTTTAGCCAAAAACAGGTACAAATGCCACCGGTACAACATTTGCTGTTTGAACAAGCAGAGGGCGACTGTTGTATTAAAAGTGGCTATTTGCAGGGCGATAGCCAATTTGTAGTGAAAGTCTCAAGCGGTTTTTATCATAACCCGGCTCAAGGACTGGCCAGTAATCAGGGGCTAATGATGGCGTTTTCTGCCCAGACCGGTGAGCCTCAGGCGCTATTGCTCGATGAGGGCTGGTTAACTGCGCTGCGCACCGCATTGGCCGGACGTATTGTGGCCGAGCTGTGTGCACCACAGCATATCCGCGCTATCGGTATCGTCGGTACGGGAATGCAAGCACGGTTGCACCTGATGTACCTGAAAAGTGTGATTTCGTGTCGTCAGCTATGGGTTTGGGGCCGCAGTGAAACTGCATTAGAAGAATACCGCCAATATGCCCAGACAGAAGGTTTTGCAGTCAATACCACCTTGGATGCTGCAGAGTTAGGCCGTCACTGCCAGTTTATTGTCACCACTACCCCTAGCAGGGAGGCTATTTTGCATGCTGCTGATATCCAGCCCGGTACACACATTACCGCCGTCGGAGCTGATGGTGCAGGTAAACACGAACTGACACCGGAGCTGGTGGCAAAAGCTGATAAAATTTTGGTAGATTCGTGGGCGCAATGTACTGAATTTGGTGAAATTTCATCGGCATTTCAACAGCAGTTATTAGCGCATCACACCTTAACCGAGATGGGTACAGCTTTAGCTCAGGGCGTACCTTTCAGAGACAATGATCAGCAGATTACCTTAGCGGATTTAACCGGATTAGGGATTCAGGATGTGCAAATAGTGAAAGGGATTCTGGAATAGCTTGATTGATAACGCCAGGGCTGATGAAAAAACGTAGAGCATGCATGATCGCGAAAATATCAGGAGAAAGCACAATGAAAATAGCTGCATTCGATATTGGCGGAACTTCGCTGAAAATGGGCATTGTTTCATCCGAAGGAAAAATTCTGGTACAGGATAAAGCTGCAATACAGAATAGTGATGGTGACCAAATACTGGCCGAAATACTACGCTGGCTCGATCTGCAACACGGTTACGAAGGCATTGCCATCAGCGTCCCTGGGTACGTCAATCCATTCACCGGTCTGATTACCAATGGTGGGTCAATTCGCAGATTTGATCACTTTAACCTGAAGATTTGGCTAGAACAGCAGTGTAACTTACCTGTAAGCATCGAAAATGATGCTAATTGTGCATTACTGGCAGAAAAATGGCTGGGTAAAGCGCGTCAGCTAAATGACTTTCTCTGTTTAACCATTGGCACCGGCATTGGCGGTGGAATTTTCTCTAATGGCAACCTGGTTCGTGGCGGACATTTCCGCGCTGGTGAATTTGGTTATATGTTTAGCTCACGGCCTGGAGCGGAGCGCCCTGGCAGCTATACAATGAACGAAACCTCTACCTTACTGGTATTACGTAAACGTTATGCCGAAAAAATAAATCGCCCGCTTGAATCAGTCACTGGCGAAGAGATATTCAGTGGCTATGATAATGGCTGCTCCATTTGCCGACGTCTGGTAGATGCTTTTTATAATGACATTTGTGCCGGCATATATAACCTGGTTTATCTTTTTGATCCGACACATATTTTTATTGGCGGAGGAATTACCGAAAGAGAGACATTCCTCGATGAATTAAGTAACCAGCTGAATTGGTTTGATATCAAAGATACTGTTATTGATACGACAACTCACAAGAATAACTCAGGAATATTAGGCGCTGTGTATCATTTTCATCAAACTCACAAAGCCCCATAATATTGACTAGTCGCCATTAAGAATATTGGTTTACAGATCGGAATAACCATCATAAAAGGCCCACAATATGGGCCTTAAATTGGCTGTTACCGCGAAACTGGCCACCGCCAAAACTCAGAGCACATACTTCTCAATAGCCATTGCCACACCGTCTTCACTATTGGTGCCCGTTACAAACTGCGCTATCTCTTTCAGTTCAGGGATGGCATTGCCCATTGCAACACCGACACCGGCGTAATTAACCATTGCGATATCATTACCCTGATCGCCCAGAGCCATAATATTTTCCTGTGGGATACCTAAATGGTCAGCCAGCATTTTCACCCCAGTCCCCTTATCAACCCGTTTACTCAAAATTTCCAGGTAAAACGGGGCGCTTTTCATGATGGTAAAGCGCTCAAAAACTTCCGCTGGCATCATCGCTAAGGCGCGATCCAGTTTTTCTGGCTCATCAATCATCATCACTTTCGGGAAGCGCAAGGCGGGATCCATCTCTTCTACCGCACGATATTTCAATGGAATACCGGTCAGCATCACTTCATGCAGAGTGTATTTGCTGATGTCTTTATTAGCGGTATATAAAGTATCAAAATCAAAAGCCTGGAAACTGACCCCCATTTCTCGCGACAAAGCTTCGAAATAAAGATAATCCTCAAAACTGAGGGTTTCTTGCAAAATACACTCACCCGTAGCCGCTTTTTGTACTAATGCACCGTTATTACTGATGCAATAGTCGCCACTGTTTTCCATGTTCAGTTCGCGTAAATAACGCTGGACCCCGATATAAGGCCGCCCCGTGGCCAATACCACGCAGACCCCTTTCGCCCGGGCAGCATCAATAGCCTGCTTTACTCGTGGGGTAATTTCATGCTGCGTATTTAGCAACGTGCCGTCCATATCGATAGCGATTAATTCAATAGCCATAGGTCCTCACATTTATATAGCGAATGACTCATGCTAACGCGATTCAGCGCTCAAATGCTAGCAAGTCCGTGTACTGCACAAATGCCATCGGCCATGATGAGACAAAAAAAAAGCCCAGTAGCAGTTTCCCGCTCTGGGCTTTTCTATCTGATCAATAAGTTACCTGATTAGATATCGATATTTGCTGCTCGCAACGCATTCTCTTCGATAAAGGCACGACGAGGTTCAACCGCATCGCCCATCAGAGTGGTAAACAACTGGTCTGCCGCAATCGCATCTTTCACCATCACCCGCAACATACGGCGGCTGGTTGGATCCATAGTGGTTTCCCACAGTTGCTCTGGGTTCATTTCACCCAGACCTTTATAGCGCTGGATTGCCAGACCACGACGCGACTCTTTAACCAGCCAGTCCAGTGCATCTTCGAAGCTTGAAACCGGCACACGGCGCTCGCCACGTTCAACAAAAGCACCTTCTTCGATTAAGCCGCGCAACTTGTCGCCCAACAGACAGATCTTGCGATATTCACCACCG
>NZ_JBLWEX010000252.1:0-22157 GCF_048323875.1 Yersinia sp. LJYL362 | reverse complement strand
GGTGGGCAATTGATCCTCGAACGTTTGCTGAACATGTCGGGAACGCTCTCCGTGGTCATTGAGTTTGTGGGTGGCGCGCTGTTTATTTATCTTTTAATAAAAAAGGCTCCGGTGTGATTGAAATAACGGATATTAATAAGAAATACCAGAATACAACGGTACTCAGTAATATAAATGAGAGCATTCCTTCTGGTGGAATAACGTCAATTATCGGACCAAATGGTGCGGGTAAGTCGACGTTATTATCGATTATGAGCCGTTTACTGACGCCAGATCTCGGGCGTGTTCAGTTTAACGGGCTGGATGTTGCCAAAACCTCCGGGGATAAATTGGCGACTATCCTTTCAGTTCTACGGCAAGAAAACCACTTTACCAGCCGACTGACAGTGTCGGATTTGGTGGGATTTGGCCGTTACCCTTATTCGAAAGGGCGGCTCAATGAAAATGATCGCCAATATATTGATGCGGCGATGGAATTCCTCAATTTGATGCCACTGAAAGACCGCTATCTTGATGAGTTGTCGGGTGGGCAACGGCAACGTGCTTATGTGGCGATGGTGCTGTGTCAGGATACGAAATATATCCTGTTGGATGAGCCATTAAATAATCTGGACATGAAACATTGTGTCGCGATGATGAAGCAATTGCGGCGTGCGGCGGATGAATTAAAGAAAACAATCATTTTGGTTATTCATGATATCAATTTTGCTTCTGCCTATTCCGACCATATTATTGCCATGAAAGATGGTGCGGTTATCTATCGCGGTGCACCCGAAGAAATAATGCAGCCGGATATCCTCGAAGAAATTTTTGATATAAAAATCAGAATAGAAAAAGTGCAAGATCAGCATATCGCGGTTTATTACCGTTAAGGTTAATGACAAAGCTATTTTATTGTTCGGAAACTCGCGGGGCGACTGTATCAATGGTCGCTCCGACGGCTTACGGCACTTACATTTTAAATAAATAGGGGCCCACTTCCCCGCTAATTAACTTTGTCAGCAGCCTGAATAACTAAATGGCGGCGTATTCTCCGGTGCCTTCAGGCCAAGGTGTCAGTAGGTCGTAACCGGTGTCAGTCACGGCAATGGTGTGTTCCCATTGTGCTGAAAGAGAGCGGTCTTTGGTGACAACTGTCCAACCATCAGACAGGACACTGGTGGCGGCTTTACCGGCATTAATCATCGGCTCAATGGTGAAAATCATTCCCGCTTTCAGCGGCATACCGAGCCCTGGCGTCCCATAGTGCAGGACTTGTGGTGCAGTATGATATTCCTGACCCACGCCGTGACCACAATACTCCCTCACCACAGAAAAACCTGCACCTTCCGCCACTTGTTGAATAGCTGCTCCGATATCCCCGAGTGTTGCCCCTGGGCGTACCACCTTGATCCCAGCAACCATCGATAAATAAGTGATATCCACCAAACGTTTAGCTCTGACCGACGGTTCTCCAACATAGTACATTCTGCTGGTATCACCATACCAACCATCTTTAATAATAGCGACATCAATATTGACGATATCGCCATTTTTGAGTTTTTTATCCGACGGAATCCCGTGGCAAACCACATGATTGACTGAGGTACAAACAGTGTGCGCATAGCCGTGATAGCCTATATTGGCAGGGATGACTTTCAGTTCGTTAACGACGTAATCATGACATAACCGATCAATTTCATCTGTTGTGACCCCCGCGCGGACATAAGGTGTGATCATTTCCAGCACTTTCGCGGCGGCTTGGCCTGCGGCTCGCGCCATTTCAATTTCTGCTGGTGAGTGAATTTTTACTGTTGTCATTGCGCATTCTCTTCTTTATTAAACGTATGGGCGTCACTCTGGATGATTCTGGCAATGTCAGCCCCGCCCTGTAATTCAGCCTGAACCAGTGCTCGGGCCAGTTCATGGTGGCTCAATTGGGGATAAAGCTCGGCCAGCATACCCATTTTGAGCCAATGCTCGGCTTGTGCGTTAATTGACCGGCTCATGGCATTACTGGCGATGCGGAGATTTTCATGCATCAAATCGGAGATTTTAACAATTCCCATAAAGCACCTATACGAAACATATACGGTATGTATATTCTCATAAATGAATCCAGGTTGCCAGAGCTTGATGTAATCGAGGGTAGTGAGTTGAGAAAGTAATATACTTGCTAAATAAGATCAGAATTAATAGGCTCAATGACAATATTTGACCGTTTTATGCCACCTGCATTTTTGCCTAATATGGGAAATAAAGATGATCCTATCAGCTCATTTGGGTAAATAATAAAATACTGTCATCAGCATTATCATGTCAGGATAAGCGTTCTATCACTATTTCTGGTTAATTTTTATCACAAAAATAAGCTGTTACGACAAAATTTGTTCTATGATCGACAGCGCGCCCTCTGATTATTTATTGGGGGACTGTTCATTAAGGAGAACTTTATGTCTCACATGCCATTGATTCAGCTCCCCCACACTCATGGCGAAGGTTGCCTCTGTAATAGCCCTGCATTCATCCGCATCAATACGGTGTTTTCCCAGAAAGCAACGCAATCAGCCCCTATTACTGCGGCAACGGTTGCGGCGGCAGTACCGGGAGCAAAATCGCAAAAAAGAGATGTTGCCGCTAATGCGGTACCTGTGGTGGCTTTTATTAATGTTCGTGTCTTTGATGGTGTTTCAGACCAACTACGAGACGGGCTGCGAGTATTAGTGGAAGGCAACAAAATAAAGTCGGTAGAGCCTGCGGATACACCGCTTTCACCGGATGTGGAGCTAATTGATGGCGGTGGCGGCGTATTAATGCCGGGGCTGATTGATGCTCACTGGCACGCCATTATGGCTCGCCCGTCAATGATGACCGCTATGACGGCAGATTTTAACTATATTCAGGCGCTGGCCATTGCTGAAGCTGATGCCACCTTAATGCGCGGCTTCACCACGGTACGTGATATGGGCGGGCCGGTTTTTGGTTTGAAACGAGCCATTGATGAACATGTCGCTATTGGCCCACGAATTTTCCCTTCGGGTGCATTTATCACTCAAACCGGTGGGCACGGTGATTTTCGTTTGCTGGGTGAATTGCCACATACCCCATCAGATCCCTTGAGTTACGCCGAGCGTGTGGGGATGACGGCAATTGCCGATGGTGCTGATCAGGTATTGCTGCGCGCCAGAGAACAACTCATGCGAGGTGCTTCGCAACTCAAATATATGGCTGGTGGTGGTGTCAGCTCCATGTACGACTCCATCGATGTGACGGAAGGTTCTGTAGCAGAAATCCAGGCCGCAGTTACCGCAGCTGAAAACTGGGGCACCTATGTGACAGTCCATGCTTACACCCCCCGTGCTGTTACTATGGCTATCAAAGGTGGGGTTAAGTGTATTGAACATGGCCAGTTGTTGGATGAGGAAACTGTGCAGCTAATGGCCGAAAAAGGTATTTGGTGGAGCTTACAACCTTTCCTTGATGATGAAGATGCGGTGCCAACGCCAAGCCCGGCATCGCGAGCCAAGCAACTTGAAATGGTGGCTGGGACTGATACCGCCTATATGTTGGCGAAAAAATACAATATCAAGACAGCATGGGGCACTGACACGCTGTTTGATGCCCGACTGGCAACCCGGCAAGGGGCACAATTAGCCAAGCTGACGCGATGGTATTCACCGCTTGAAATTCTCAAAATGGCGACCAGTGTTAACGCTGAACTTTGTGCTTTTTCTGGCCCGAGGAACCCTTATCCAGGAAAATTGGGTGTGGTGGAAAATGGTGCGCTGGCTGACCTGATTCTGGTTGATGGCAATCCTTTGGACGATATTCAACTCGTCGCCCAGCCAGATAAAGCATTTAGAGTCATTATGAAAGATGGGCAAATTTTCAAAAACACGCTGGGAAGTGATCATTAGCGGTTTTTTATGATGACAAACCCTGACTTCTGATAGGGTGGCGCCAGTTAATTGAGGTTGTTCAATGAATAATATGACTTCCCTTAGGAAGCAGCCGTGGTTTTTCTTTATGCTTTTAAGCGGTGCGAAACAGAATCGATGGCGTGGGCCGTGGGTTCTGTTATCGGCTATCACCCTGAGTGGTTGCTCCGGTGCTGAGGCTCCCTCATTTTCGCTAGTGGGGTCCTATTTTCCTTCCTGGATGGCTTGCGCCTTTATCGGGATAATCACTGCGGTGATTGCTCGTGTTCTGTTTATTCGCGTTGGTATTGATGAGGTGCTGCCATGGCGGCTGTTGGTGTATGTCTGCCTGGCGCTTGCTGTGGCATTCGTCTGTTCCCTATTACTGTTTACGCGATGAATAATGAATATGAATAAACTACCAGGGAGTGAGCGTAAGCGGCGATTGGCACTCATTGTTGCTGGCGTTATTGTTGTTGCCGCCGTGATTTTTGGCTGGCTGTCGGTGCGGCAGACCACATTGAATCCATTGTCTGAGGATGCGGAACTGGGGGCTAGCGTGGTGCATATTGCCAGCTCGGTCCCGGGCCGTATTATCTCAATTAATGTTGAGGAAAACAGCAAAGTCCGGCGTGGTGATTTGTTGTTTTCCATTGAGCCGGACCTCTACCGTTTGCAAGTCGAGCAAGCACAGGCTGAGTTGAAAATGGCAGAAGCTGCCCGCGATACCCAGCAACGCACCGTGGTCGCAGAGCAGTCCAACGCAGCCATTACCAATGAACAGATTGTTCGGGCGCAAGCCAATCTCAAATTAGCGACTCAGACCTTGGCTCGCTTACAACCGCTACTCCCCAAAGGCTACGTTACCGCTCAGCAGGTAGATGATGCAGCGACGGCGAAACATGATGCTGAAGTCAGCCTAAAACAGGCATTAAAACAGTCATTTGCCGCTGAGGCATTGGTCAGCAGCACCGCCGCTTCGGAAGCGCTGGTGGTGGCGCGCCGCGCGGCACTTGCTATTGCTGAACGGGAACTGGCGAATACGCAAATCCGCGCGCCTCATGATGGTCGGGTTGTCGGGTTGACTGTCTCTGCCGGGGAGTTTGTCGTCCCGGACCAGGCTATTTTCACACTTATCAATACCGAACACTGGCATGCTTCGGCATTTTTCCGCGAAACGGAGTTGAAGCATATCAAGGTGGGTGATTGCGCCACCGTCTATGTTATGGCGGACAGACAGCACGCGATTCAGGGGCGAGTCGAGGGGATTGGTTGGGGCGTAAGCTCCGAGGATATGTTGAATATCCCACGCGGCCTGCCTTATGTGCCGAAGTCATTAAATTGGGTGCGTGTTGTTCAGCGTTTCCCTGTCAGGATTAGTCTGGAAAAACCGCCGGAGGACCTGATGCGAATCGGGGCGACTGCTGTGGTTATCGTGCGAAATGACGAGGGTTGCTGACGGTACGCTTGGCGGCATAATCCGTCAGGCAAAAGTTGATTTAGCCTATTTCCCAGGCAGGGTGGCTCAGGCGTGGCGTGTTGCTGCGCTCTGTGCATTGATGGCGATGATTGCCATGATATATGGCATTCCAGAATCCGCGATTAGCTGTTATCTCATTATTTTCGTGATGAAACCTGATGGCGTCGAGAGCATGGTGATGGCGGTTGCGATCACCATATTGGTGTCGCTGGTTGTTGGTTTGGTATTTCTACTTATCCACTTCACTCTGGAAGCCGCGCCACTGCGCATGGCCGCCTTGATTGTCAGTTCGTTTCTCTTTCTCTATCTCGGATCTGCCAGTAAGCTCGGCCCGGTCGGCAGCATTATTGCGCTGGTGATTGCTTTTGTCATGACGTTACTGAGCAATATCCCCATGGGAGAAGTGGCTACTCGGGGGCTGCTGTATGCCTGGTTAATGGCTGTTTCCCCAATGCTGCTGTTGATTGTTTTTAACCTTTTCTTTGGCCGCATGCCACTGCGCTTATTGCGCGACAGCCTATCTGAGCGATTATTGGCGGTGGCCGAGGCATTGCGTCAACCCGATGCTGCCACTATGGATAGGGTTAAGGAACTGCTGCAAGAAGGGCAAAATGAGCATCAGCAACGGGCGCTTTTTGTGCGTGTTTTTCACCTGCGGCCCTCGGCTGAAGCGGCCTGGCTTGAAAGTGCAGTAAAAAGCAGTTACCGGTTACTGTTGGCTACTTCGGCTTTACCTGCGACTTCAGCGGAGAATGCGCGCCTTGAGCTGGCGGCTTACTGTGGTGACGCGGCGCAGGCGATTGCTGCTGGCAATCTTGCGCTTACCCCTCACTTCACCATTGACGATCCCAGCGATGAAATCAATGAAATCAGAAACGCGCTGACAGCACTGGCAACTGCCGATATTGGGCAAGACCTGAATGCCCCGAAATCCACCTTCTTTGCCGCAGACGCCCTAACCAATCCTGTTCATCAGCAGTTCGCACTGAAAACTACTGCTGCGGCGCTGATTTGTTATCTGATTTACACCGCGCTGGATTGGCAGGACATTCATACCGCCATGATCACTTGTTATGTTGCTGCATTGGGCACCACTGGTGAGACGGTGCATAAGCTAGTTTTGCGGATTATTGGTTGTTTGATCGGGGCATTGATGGGAGTGCTGTCGATTATCTTCATCATTCCCCATATGAACGATATCGGGCAATTGATGGCGCTGGTATTTGGTTGCATTCTCTTGGCCGCTTGGGTGTCATGTGGCAGTGAACGTATTGCTTATGCCGGTGTACAGGTTGGGCTGGCTTTCTTGCTGACGGTATTACAAGGCTTCGGGCCAAGCACCGATCTGGGCGTAGCTCTGGATAGGGTGCTGGGTATTTTGCTGGGAAATCTGGTGGTGTATTTGATTTTCACCCGACTGTGGCCGGTGGCGATTGTAGATGCGGTTCAGGTCCATATTAGTCAGGCCTTGAAGGGGCTGACAAACCTGGCCACATTAGCGCCCGATGCCCGGCCTGCGGCGCTCAGAGAAGCGACAACGGTCGAGGCGGAGATCACCAGCGCGCAAGAAGAGTTGGCGCTGATCCCCTTTGAACCCGCACAATTACGCCCCTCGCGAGAAGAGTGCGCGCGCTTACAGGCCATACTCGCAGAGATGGGTAAGTTGTGCCCGGTGCTGTTTCTACCGACGGAAAAGTCGGCCTCTGATGTGGCACAACTGCGTCGCCTCTCGACAGGTAGCGGTGCCGCGACATTATCGGATGAGCAAGGAGCGAATAGCGAATCATTACGGCAGGGAGCATCGCCGATTGATCTGACTATTCAACAACGTATAAAGCGGCTTGAGAAACTTCTGGGAATTGGATGACATGATGACGCACGCTGTATTGATGGCCCGGATAGCCAAAATAGGTCTGACTGGCTCGGTATTGAGTCTAAGTATGCTGGTCGCCGGTTGTGCTACAGACCGCTTGGATCTTGCACCTGCATCTTATACCGAACCCTGGAAGGCGGATGCAAATACGCCTATAGGGAGCGGCAATTTTTCTGTGCCGGCGAACCCGCTGGTGGCGGAATTAGCACCGCCGCCCAGCATAAAAAGCGAGCATACTTATTCGTTACCTGAATTGATTGATATCGCCCAGAGCCAAAATCCAGATACCCGCATTGCCTGGCAACAAGCACGGCAGGCTGCGCTGGCGGTTGGAATGGGGGAGGCGATATTTTTACCCATAATTTCGGCCAGTGTGATTGGTGGTTATCAGCGTACGACCACGCCTTTACCTTATGCCATCGGCAACGAAAAGGATTTGAAAACCAGCGGGAGTGCAGTGGTTCCTGCCTTGGCATTACAGTGGCTTATTTTTGATTTTGGTCAGCGCAGCGCGTTGCTTGATGCCGCTAAACAGACCTCTTATGCCGCCAATGTGACCTTTAATGGTATGCACCAGAAGCTAATCTATGATGTTACTCGCACGTATTTCCAATATGGTGCTGCACAAACTCAGCGCCAGATAGCAGAACAAACACTGAAAAATAGCCTAAAGATTCAAGATGCTGCCGAGGAACGGCGCAAAAATGGCATCGCAACGACAGTTGAAGTCGCACTGGCACGCCAGCAGGTTGCGCAGTCTGAGTTGCGTCGTGTGGTGGCTAAGGGCACTGAACGTGATGCTTATCAGGCATTATTGGGCGCAATGGGGGTTTCTCCCTCATTGGATATTAAAGTCGCTTATGCCGAAGATCGTGCTTTACCGGATGGGATGAGCGCACCAACCGAACAGATGATTCGACTGGCACTCTCCCAGCGGCCAGATGTGTTAGCCAGCTATGCGGCAGTCGAGGCGGCTAAAGCGGGTATCAAAGCAACAGAAGCGGATTTCTTGCCGAAAGTCTATCTGGCCGGGGCGGTGGCAAGCGGTGATGGGCATTTTGATATTCAGGGCCTGCCGGGTATTAGCCCACAAACTTCATCTTCCAGTATTTTAGTCGGTGTCAGTGTTCCTCTTTACGATGGTGGGATACGTGCCGCGCGGGTGAAAGAGGCGGAGTCTCGAGCAGCGGTTGCTGCCGAAGGATTTAAGAAAACGCAAGAATTGGCGGTGCGCGAAATTGTCGTCGCAGCAGATACTTTACGTTCTGCGCTTGAAGCTAATCAGGCGGCATTAACTCTGGTGAAAACCTCGTTTATTACCTATGACGCTGCGCTGGAGTCTTATCGCAATGGTGTCGGCACCATAACGGTCGCCAACGAGGCTGCTAATGGATTGTTGAATGCACAGCAAATGAGCACTGACGCCCATGCCGCATCTTTGGTCGCGGCCGCTAATTTGGCTTTTGTGATGGGTAAAATGACGAATACTTCAGAATCGTTGGCACTGTTGCATTAGATAAATAGGCCGTTAATTGAATCGAACACCGATTACAATCAGAAATATATTATTATGTTAGTGAAATGATAAATATTGTAATGGGATTAATAACAATTAACGGCTTATATTAATATGGAAATTACACCGCAACGTATACTTATTTTTTCTAACATATGCACGGTAATATATTTTTAGCATCGTCATTATTATGGCTGATTTTCATGCAAAATAAGCTTGAATTTCTATCAATGAGCTAGATAATATTGGTGTCAGGCATTCAAATTAGGTCTGTCTAACCGCGATAATAACCCTGATTTCCGCAATGTTAGAGGTATGAGGAAATAGGCAATGAAATACAATAATAGATTTTGGTCACATATCCAGTGTGTAACCCATCTTGTGATGCTATTGCATCGTAGTTGTTTTGACTTCCATCTGTTTAACGCCAGATAATTTTTCTTCTTCAATGGTATCTCTTGTTGTGGACCGTCATTCTTTATTCTGAATTCATTATGTTTGGGTACTCAGTCACTGAGTCTTCATGATTGTGCTATCTCTAATTTTTCAGAATGATCAGCAGTCTTTGGCTTTTCACAATATTTTGACACCATATTCGGTGGTCTATGTCACCTGACATTCGTTATTTCCGTTTCAATAATTCAGTAAGTTGAATTATTACGGGTAGCCGTGCCTTGCTTTCAGAATTAATGGAAATTAATTCTGTGATCATAGCTTAGCTATAGATAAATGAAGAGATAGGTAATATGGAAAAATTAAAAGTTGCGGTCAGTGCCAATACATCAAATTGCTTTACCACTGGACGTGAAATTGTTGATATTCATGATACAAATTTCACTGATATCTCCGCCGTTGTTATTTCCGTAGATGACGCAGTGACGGGTCTACTCGATAGGATAGAACAAACCGGTTTTGGCCTGCCGATATTCGTTGCCGTTTGCCACCAAGAAGAGTTACCCGCTGAAATCTTACCGCGAGTGACTAGTGTGTTTGAACTGGATGATGGCAATAATGATTTTTATGGTAAACAACTGGAAGCCGCCGCAACCAAATATGAAAAAGAAGTCCTGCCGCCATTTTTCGGCAGCTTAGTAGAATATGTGCAGCAGGGGAACGCCGCGTTCGACTGCCCAGGGCATCAGGGCGGGCAATTCTTCCGCCGCCATCCGGCTGGCCGTCAATTCTTTGATTATTTTGGTGAGACCTTATTCCGTTCCGATTTATGCAATGCTGACGTTTCTATGGGTGACCTGCTCATTCATGAAGGGGCACCTTGTGCGGCACAGCAACACGCGGCAAAAGTATTTAATGCCGATAAAACCTACTTTGTTCTGAATGGAACTTCTTCTTCAAATAAAGTTGCACTACACGCTTTATTGACCCCAGGTGATTTAGTTCTTTTTGATCGTAATAACCATAAGTCTGTCCATCATGGTGCATTAATTCAGGCTGGGGCGACCCCGGTATATTTGGAAACCGCGCGTAACCCATTTGGTTTTATCGGTGGCATCGATTCGCACTGCTTTGAAGAGAAATATCTGCGCAATTTAATTCGCGAAGTGGCACCAGAGCGGGCCGCAGATCAACGGCCATTCCGGTTGGCTGTGATTCAGTTAGGCACCTATGACGGTACGATTTATAACGCTCGTCAAGTGGTGGATAAGATTGGTCATCTGTGTGACTACATTCTGTTTGATTCTGCATGGGTGGGTTACGAACAGTTCATCCCAATGATGAAAGATTGTTCTCCACTGCTGCTGGAATTGAATGAAAACGATCCGGGTATTCTGGTGACTCAATCTGTCCACAAGCAGCAGGCTGGCTTCTCTCAGACTTCTCAAATCCACAAAAAAGATAAGCATATCAAAGGTCAGGCGCGCTATGTGAATCATAAACGAATGAATAACGCGTTTATGATGCAGGCCTCAACCAGCCCATTCTATCCACTATTCGCTGCGCTGGATGTGAATGCCAGGATGCATGAAGGCGAAAGCGGTAAGCGCATGTGGATGGACTGCGTCAAGCTGGGGATCGAAACCCGTAAACAGTTGCTGAAGCTGTGCCAACACATTCGGCCGTTCGTGCCGGAAACTATTGATGGCCGTCGGTGGGAGGAGTTCGATACCGACCAAATGGCCAATGATCTGCGCTTCTTTGCCTTTGTTCCGGGAGAACGTTGGCACTCCTTTGCGGGCTACGCTGAACATCAATATTTTGTCGACCCATGCAAACTGATGCTGACCACACCGGGTATCAATGTGCAGACCGGCGAGTATGAGAAGTTTGGTGTCCCGGCCACCATTCTGGCGAACTTCTTGCGTGAAAATGGCATCGTGCCAGAAAAATGCGATCTTAACTCGATTCTGTTCCTGCTGACCCCAGCGGAAGATATGGCCAAGATGCAGCATCTTGTTGCTCAAATTGCGCGTTTTGAGCGCCTGTTAGAGCAAGATGCGCCGTTAGCTGAAGTATTACCATCAATCTATCAGGCTAACGAAGCGCGTTATCAGGGTTACTCCATCCGCCAGCTGTGTCAGGAAATGCATGATCTGTATGTTAGCCACAATGTGAAAGAGTTACAGAAAGAGATGTTCCGTAAGGCGCATTTCCCGAAAGCAGTAATGAATCCGCAACAAGCACATATCGAATTTGTCCGTGGCAATATCGAGTTGGTGGCATTGGATCAGATAGAAGGCCGTATCGCCGCCGAGGGCGCGCTGCCTTATCCACCCGGCATTCTGTGTGTTGTTCCCGGTGAAGTATGGGGCGGTTCAGTACAGCGGTACTTCCTGGCGTTGGAAGAGGGCATTAACCTGTTGCCGGGCTTTGCGCCTGAGCTACAGGGGGTCTACATCCAGCAAGATACCGATGGCCGTAAACGTGCTTGTGGCTATGTCATCAAACCATAAGCTGTTGGCTATGTATTGAGCCAAATTGATTGTTTGATAACCAAAACTGCGGAGAGATGGCTTTATCGTCGTGCTCCAGCCATGCTCTCCGCTTTCTCAATTTTTACAGAGAGAAAGGATAATGAATGCGTCTAAATCGAACAAAATGGGTGTTGTTCAGCTCACCATTTTGACTGCGGTGAATATGATGGGGTCAGGGATCATCATGCTGCCAACTAAGCTGGCGGAAGTGGGGACTATCTCTATCGTTTCGTGGTTAGTGACCGCTGTGGGGTCGATGGCGCTGGCCTATGCATTCGCCAAATGCGGGATGTTTAGCCATAAGTCTGGCGGTATGGGCGGTTATGCGGAATATGCTTTCGGTAAGTCTGGCAACTTTATGGCCAACTATACCTATGGAATGTCGTTATTGATTGCTAACGTGGCTATTGCTATCTCGGCGGTTGGCTACGGTACCGAGTTGATTGGTGCTGAGCTGAGTCCGTTGGGGATCTGTCTGGCAACGATTGGTGTGCTGTGGTTGTGTACTGTTGCCAACTTCGGTGGTGCACGCATTACCGGTAAGATCAGTGAAATTACCGTCTGGGGGGTTATCATTCCGGTGGTGGGTTTGTCCGTCATTGGTTGGTTCTGGTTTAGCCCGACCCTATATGCCGAGTCCTGGAACCCCCATCATGTGCCAACTTTTGAAGCCATTGGTGCTTCTATTGCCATGACATTGTGGGCGTTTCTGGGATTGGAGTCAGCCTGCGCCAACACTGATGTGGTAGAAAATCCGGAGAAAAACGTCCCTATTGCGGTGTTGGGCGGAACACTGGGTACAGCGGTGATTTACATCGTTTCAACCAACGTGATTGCCGGTATTGTGCCGAATATGGATTTAGCGAATTCTACCGCGCCTTTCGGTTTGGCTTTTGCCCAGATGTTTGACCCTACCGTGGGTAAAATTATTATGGCGCTGATGGTGATGTCTTGCTGTGGTTCCTTGCTAGGCTGGCAGTTTACTATTGCCCAAGTGTTTAAATCCTCCGCCGATGAAGGTTATTTCCCGAAAATCTTCTCCAAAATCAGTAAAGCAGAAGCGCCCATCAAAGGCATGCTCGTTATTGTGGTTATTCAGACAGTACTGTCTTTGATGACTATTAGCCCTTCACTGAATAAGCAGTTTAACGTACTGGTTAATTTGGCAGTGGTTACCAATATTATTCCTTATATCTTATCGATGGCGGCGCTAATTATTATTCAGAAAGTGGCTAAGGTAGATCCTTCTAAGGCTCGGATAGCCAATATCATTGCACTAATTGGTGCTCTATATAGCTTCTATGCCCTGTATTCATCCGGTGAAGAAGCCATGATGTATGGCGCTATCGTGACTTTCCTGGGGTGGACACTCTATGGTTTTGTTTCACCGCGCTTTGAAATTCAAGATAAAAAAATGTAACGCTGGCAGATAACTTTCTGCAATTTAGCGGGTAAAACCTGGCTCAGAGGTGTGCGAGGGCATTGCTCTGAGCCTTTTCAATCATGGCACTAACTATCTGGTACATCCTCCACTAGCAGTATTTTCGTTACCGTTGACATCATGGCCCAAACTCAAAGATATAAACATCAATAGGTTAATACTAAATAATATATCTAACTTATTTTTATCGACGAGGTTCATTAGGTTAAGGCTTTATCTCGAAAATATGAGTGCTTATTAAAATAAGTAGGCACTGTCATAGCTATTTTTATTTAAGTCAGTCGGGTTTTGGTCGATACCAGAGGTAGACAAAATAAATGAGATGAGACCTATGGTAGCCCAGATAAGCAGTATCGGATTTCCTGTCCCTCGTGTTGTGAGCACTGTTATTACCGGAGCCAAACAGTCACCAGCAACGTTTCAACCTTCGACTCGTGTCACTTTGAGTGATGCCTCTGATGAAATTAATGCTATTTATAATATTGGTGCGCAAAAATTACGTACGTCGGCCACAAGTAGCAATAGCCAACTAGCCTATCTGATGAGCGCAAATCTTCATCAGCCAGTATCAGTTTCATTTCAGGGATTAGGAAAGGCGCTGTTATTGCAGTTGAAGGATGACCCAAAAGATTTCTCCAGTGCGGTGGCATCACCTGTTGATGTTCAGGTCAGTGGCGACAATGATAAGGCCGCGGCCGTTGCACTGGGCATCGTTACGCAAAGCGGTGTGAAAGTCAGTGTGTCGCTGTCCCGACAGCAAGATGGCATCGTCGCACAAGTACAAACTAGTCATGGTGACCTTGATGAAAATGAGGTTTTGGCTATTTCAGGTCTTGCCGATGCATTTCAGGCAGCTCTTGATGGATTGTCTGCTCAACCACCGGTCGTCAACATTGATGGATTAACTCAATTTGATAATACAATCCTGAAGTCGGTTGATTTGAATACTGATGTGCGGCAAGGAAATGACTCTCTCCAATCACTGAATTATCAAAGTGATAATGTCAGCAGGGGGCTAAGTTACAAAGATAGTAGTGTCTCTTTTCAATTAAATACTGACCTTAGCCATCCTGAAGTCTTGGGGACATACGGACAGCAAGTTCGAGCACTTTCTGCGTATGAACAGCAGTTAGATAGTGCAAGTTTCCGTGGACGTGGCGACAAAGCGCAAATGGATATGTTTAAGACAACTTTTCGTGCAATGAATAGCCATTATGGTTCCAATGAAATAGACAGCAGCCAAAAGACAATTTTCATGTCGGAGTCGGATAAGGCGCGTACTTATCAGAGTGGTTTGGCTGATTTTTCAGCATCTTTCCAGCAAGCGGAAACATCCTCCAATCCGCTTAAGAAAGATGAGAAAGATACCTTCGCATACAATTTTAGCCAAACGACGGAAGAGAGCAGCAACAGTAGAGGTGAGCTTAGTCAGAGGGTGCAGAACACAAAATCCCACCTGCAAGCCAGTTATCATGAAGCACTGGATCCAACTGTGCCGTTGTCACTAGGTATGCTGGAATTGTCGCAAAGCTATACTTATCATCAGATTAATGATGAAAGTTCGTCTCAGACCGTGTTGGATTTCAGAAAAGGGTTTTTAGCTACGGTAGCGTCTTCTAAAACGACTCATAATATGGAGTTGGTGAAAAAATATGTTTCCGGGCGTTTGGTGGATGAAAACAGAACACCGTATGACAATGAAAAAACGCATCAACTTCAGCTGAAACAGTTCTCTTTCTGACTGGAAGTATCAGACTTTGACAATATTAAATAACCTGAAAATCAAAATGTGATAACTCGTTTATCATTGTAGGACAAGAGAAACATCACTCTTTCGGGTTAACTTTTGTCATGAAAATAAGTTGTTATCAGAGGGTTTTTTCTATGTTCGACTGCGCGCCCTCTGATTATTTGTGGGGGGACTGTTAATTAAGGAGAACTTTATATCTCACATACCATTGCTGACGCTGATGCCACCTTAATGCTCGCCAGAGAACACTCCTACGAGGTGCTTCGCAACTCAAATATATGGCTGGTGGTGGCGTCGGATCCATGTATGGCTCCATGTATGGCTCCATCGATGTGACGGAAGGTTCTGTAGCCCCACTTGCCTATTTTTATGGTGCAACCCACCCGTTACGTTAGGATTTCTGAGTCACCGGTTCAAATACAAAAGGTTTCTCTGATTGGAAATGTGCTGAGACGTCGCCGGTATATTGAGCCGCTTGTGGCGTATTAACCTTCAGTTTTTTTACGTCAGCAGATTCCGAAAAATCGATCTTATTAAAATCGACCCAAAATGTATTTGGCATCAACGTGGATTCAAAATAATAAATCTTATTTTTCTGGTCGGAGAGAGTTCTCCAGCGAGTTGATGAGATATTTGGCTCATCCGGTGTACTGATACCATAAGGAACTGAGACCGAACGAATAACACTCAGTACACTCGCGGTAGCCAGTTGCTTATCAGTATATTTGGGAATGGCATTAATATAAAACTGTGCCCGCACAAAGCGATCACTGGAGCTATTAGTGCCCGGCAGCATGTTAGTCCCACCAATTTTTTGCCAATACGAGTTGATAGCTAATTGCTTGTCATAAGTCGGTGAGTTGGTGACAACTTGATATTCCCGGCTGTGGTGAATGGTGAGTTTACCGTCAATATATTCAAATATGGCGCTATCGCCACTGGCGTCAGATAGTGTTAGATGAATAGTGCCTAGCCTTTCCTGCCCGGGGACTTTACTGGTTAAGACAGTAATAGGTTCTTGCTTAAAGTAATTCACCGCTTCATCGACGGTAGCAAAGTTATCAAGAACATATTGGCCCCAGGCTGCCAGCGAAATATTGGGTTTAGCGGGGGTTGGCTCTGGATATTGGGATTCAGCCAACCACAGCATATTCACCACCAAGCCCTTTTCATTCATACCGTCAGTGGTGGCAATATTGTAGGCTGCGGTAATCACGCTGCCATATTTTGATGTCCAGGCCACGGAGTTTGGCCCTGCATTCCCGGTGCGCTCCATTCCTCGTGGAAATATCCACAGGTCAGAGTGAAGGTCTTCTTTCCAATCCATCGACCGGCCGGTTATCACTAAATTTTCCGGCCCCAAATAAACAGCTCTGGTACAGGCTTGTGCTGCGGGTATTAGTGTGATGGTACCAACAAAGGCTATGGCCCCTAACAGAATTTTAGCTATCCGGTTTTTATTCATAAGTTACCTTTCCTTTATTACAACAATCAAAATACTTAAGTAGCAATTTGTAACTATGGTTGATGTTCATCTGGTTGTTAATAGTAGATTATCTGTCAAATAAGATCATGGTTTTGTAGCTTCCTTCCCGCAACTCGAATTATTTAGGGGATATCTCCGGGCCTTGATTTTAGCCAGATGAAGGTAGTGATAAATTCCTGCGGGCAACCAAACCCCATGGCTTGGGAGGATCACCCAACTTTTGTGTTCCGTTTGAACATGCACGACACCGCTTAAGGTATGCAGCAATTGAGCACAGTCGTGGCTCATTGTATTCCTAACAAATGATCTGAAATATCTACAAGTGCCGTAGGAAGACTCTATGGAAAATTCGCTAATAAAAAACTAAGGTCGTTAGGGCGGTAATCGCTCAGTGGGTGTGCTGCGTTTGGTCAATTAACGCCATGTTAATATATAAACCAGAAAAACCTCCTTATTCTATATAGACAGTTAGGATGGAGCGAATTCATTGCTTTCAGAGTAGATGGGCATTTTTCCGGCTACATTCATGATAAATAAATGAAGCTCTGAATCTGTTTCTATCCCTAACTTACTCATGGCATTACGTTTATGGTTACTGACAGTTTTTATACTACGTTGAGATTGAACAGCAATCTCAGAAACTGATTCACCGAGCGAAACTCTGTCAAGAACCTCAATTTCATTATTGGTCATCATCCGGTTTGTCGAATTACGCCCAATCGCACTTTTCGTTAATTCCCCACTATAGTTATTGCTGCAAAAAAACTCTCCTTTGCTGATTTTAATGATATTATTCTTTAAGTTATTAAGGCAATCACTGCGTGATAATATCGCATCCATCTTCATATATGACAGATACCGTAACACACTGATACTTTTGATATCGGTATAGAGTACAAATTTAATATCAGGCCAACGTATTTTGAGTTGATAAACCTGTTTTATGCTATGAAATGGTTTGTCATCTGCAACTAAAATACCGATAAAAACGATATCTATATCTTTATGATTTAATTCATATTCTAATTGTTGAAAATTATCAGTAATGCTTACTACATTGATATCAAGTGTTTTTTCTTTCAGTCCGTGCTCTAATCCCAATACGGCTAATGGCGAACGATCTACTAATGCAATATTCATATTGTAGTCCCTTTAATAGGTTGTTATTTCTATGAAGGCGACAGATTAATTCTTATTTCTTAAAATTTTGTCTATACTTAAATAGACGTTAATATTTTATTTTTGCTGTCTGTGCATTCAGTTTATGCAGCTATATTAATGATTGTTTTTATTCTATGTTCGGTAGTTTAGTTGCCTGAATGTTAGGTTTTGTACAACCTGTTACTAATTGTAAATGTGCAGATTATTTGCTTGCTACGGGCGTAGTAATACAGGGCTGGAGAAAATCCAGCCCTGTTACGTTATTTTTAAAATTTAATTATCTGAAATAAAATGAATGATCGTGACTCTACTTTTATATTTATAGCCAAAACGTATCAGGTGGTTACGGGAGGGCGATACTTACAGGGGAACTCCAGAGTAAATTTCGCGCCGCCTAACTCTTCAGAATGAGTAACACTGAGACTACCGCCATGTAATTGAGCGACCTGTAGAGCAATAGATAGACCTAAACCGAAGCCACTGATTCCTGCTTCTTCATCAACTTTACCGCGATAAAACGGTAAGAATATCTTTTTATAATCAGCCTGATTAATACCACGCCCATCATCTTCGACGACAACAAATAAACGTTCACCCACCCGCTCAGCACTCAGATAAATATGTTTCCTGGCATATTTTTTAGCATTGCTGAGCAGGTTTTGCGTAACATAAGGCATGACCTGAGGATCAATCTCTATCCAACCCAAGTCATCACTGACGCGGAGTTTTACATCTATTCTCCGGTCGCTGAGATGGGATATTTTTACCTGTTCTTCTAACCATGTTGATGCGTATTGTTTACGCGGATGAATACGAACGCTACCGCTCTCAAAACGTGCATAATTCAATGCCATTGAAATGAGTGTTTCCACTTCATCCAATTCTTGATAAACCCGATTAATATCAGAAACATCGCCTTTTTCTGAATGATGGTCGAGATAGTTCGCCAAATGAAAGCGAATGCGTGCAATTGGGGTACGGAGTTCATGGGCCATCGTGTGGCTCATCTCTTGTCGCAAGGCGACAAACTGTTGAACTTTTGCGGCCATGCTATTGAGGGCCAATGCAATCGGTCTAACTAGATATGACTGTTTGGGTGATGCGCGTGCAGTGAGATCGCCGGCGCTTAATGCTTGTGCAGTGCTACGCAAATTATTGACGCTATTCCATACTGGCCTCAGCCATATATAGGAAAAAATAAAACTTAATATGATGGTTCCGCCCCACTCAAACAATAAAAGCTGTATTTCGTAGCCTGATATGCCCTCGGAATTATCATTTAAAGTGGCGATAATAGGGCCAATCAACAAAACTTCATCAGTGCCCTTGATGCTTTTATAGATAAAACCGTCATGAACAAAAAGCCCTCCATCTTGGAGCAAAGTTTGATAGTCCTCTTTATTCATTCGATTTTTCAAGTTAGAGGTCTTTTCTATGCTCAGTGGAAAAGAAAATAAACTGTTCATTTTTTGCACGTCTTCGTGCCAGTTTTGTGGAGGTTGCATGCGCATATGTTCCTCAATACTGGCGAGGGTTTTCTGCATCATTTGGTATTGAATCATATGCGTCAGGGTTTGAGTCACCTGGTTTCGGATAACCAATACTGAGTAATAAAGAGCTAAAGCGGCTAATAACCAAAACAAGTAAAACCGCAGAAATACCCGAAACCGTGGTGTAAATTTTATTTTCATAATCTGCAGTCTCAATCAGTCCCAGCCATGACTGTTAAATAGATAGCCTTTACTCCTCAGGGTTTTAATCCTGTTGGGAATATCAAGGTCATCATCGAGTTTCCGACGTAATCGGGAAATATGAATATCAATTGTGCGATCGACACCATCAAAATCGATGCCTTTTAAACCTAACAATAATTCATCCCGACTAAGCACTTTACCTGCATCTTTAGCCAGCAGCAGCAGCACATCAAATTCTGCTGTTGTCATCGGAATATCTTGTTCATACAAAGTGACAGTTCGAGAGGCGGGAGCAATTGTCAGTTGACCAAAGATCAGATTTGTTGATTCTTCAGTATGTATTGTGGCGTTTTGAAGGTTGTTTAGTGGCTGAGTGAATCGACGTAACTGCGCGCGGACTCTTGCCAGCAATACCCGTGGTTCAATGGGCTTAATAACATAATCATCGGCACCCAGCTCAAGCCCCAATATTTCATCCAGGCTCTCTCCTAATGCAGTGATCATTATAATCGGGCCGTGGTAAAACTCGCGAATGACCTTGCAAACATCAAGTCCATTCATGCCTGGCAACATAATATCCAGTAGAATCAAATCAATAGTGTTATTTCTCACATAATCAGCAACAGTATCGCCGCGGCTAATTACTTTTACTTCGAACAGTTGTTTAGCTAAAAATTCAGCGATTAAAGTGGCCAGGCGGTGATCATCCTCTACTAACAGTATTTTAGTTACTTTCGACATTATGGCCCCAACTCAGATCTATAAACATACCTGGCTTAATGCTAAACATTATAATCAACTTATTTTTTGTCGATGAGGAATATCACGTTAAAACCTTAGCCTGCGGTATAAAACACGATAAAAAAAACATAATTGAACCAATTCGGATTTTTCTGTTGCGAATGACGGTGTAGAAATCGATTTGCTGTATTGGTAATACATGGCGTGGCAGTGATGGAATGGGTTATAACTGGATAGGGTGCGAAGAGGGATAATCTATTGAAGCTGAACGCAGTTGGCGGAGGTTTCGTAGGAGCTAATTCTGTTTGGAGAGCCCAAATACCAGAAAGCAAAAAACCAGCTATTAAGCTGGTTTCTTTAAATATGGTGCCCGGACTCGGAATCGAACCAAGGACACGGGGATTTTCAATCCCTGCGTTTAAGCGTTATAAAATTAGGTAATTAACATTAAATTGTAATTGTTCACCTGAATAACTAATTCAGGTGTTTAAATGCATATAATTCCAGTTATTTCTACCAAAGGTGGTGAGGGTAAATCTACTCACGCTGCCAATCTGGCCGGTTTTCTTGCCGATGCCGGTCTCAAGATCCTCCTTATTGATGGAGATTATGCTCAGCCTACGGCAAGTAGCATTTTCGCATTAACCTATGAAGCGCCCTGTGGTCTGTTTGAGTTACTTATGCAAACGGCCGATCTTAACGATCCTTCTCGTATCATTTCTAATAGTGTGATCGCTAATCTGGATGTGATTGTCTCGAATGATCCGAATGCACAATTACCGACGGCAATGCTTCATGCGCCTGATGGTCGACTGCGTTTACGCAATGTGCTGCAACATCCTCTCTTTCAACAATACGATGCGATTATCATCGACTCTCAAGGTGCTCGCTCCATTATGTTGGAGCTTATCGTTCTTGCGGCTACCAATAGGGCTGTGGGGGTGGTAAAGCCGATTTTGCCAGATGTCAGGGAGTTCATTCGTGGCACCATTAACATGATGGAGAATCTGCTTCCTTTCGGTACGTTGGGCATAAAATTGCCGGAAATTCGGATTATTATCAACTGCATGAAATATACCCGGCTGGCACGCGAAACTTACCAACAGCTTGAGGGCATTATCAATAATGGCCGTTATAGTGCTCACAGCAAAAAAATACAGGTCTCCCTGCTAAACACCTTAATCTACGACCTTGAAATTTATGCAGAAAGCCATGCGGTTGGATTACCTGCTCATCGTCTTGAAAAGACAACCGGACGAGTCAGTGACTCTGCTTTCGTAACTATGCATAGCCTCGCCAGTGAACTTTTCCCTGAATGGAAAGAGAGATTTGATCAGTTAATGGCTTCCGATCAGGAGGTTAATCATGGCTGAATCAAAGATCGACTCTCTTCGCGGGCTGGTTTCTGTTGAGGCGGAACAGGCTGTATTGGGGGGATTGATGCTGGACAATGATCGTTGGGATGATATCGCCCTTATTCTCAAGGCGGAAGATTTCTTCGGCAAAGCTCATCAAATCTACTTTCGTGAGATGAAGTGTCTTATCGATGCTGCAAAACCGATTGATTTACTGACACTTACGAATGCTTTGGAGCATCAGGGGCAACTCGAACTTGTTGGCGGTTTCGCCTATGCCGCCGAACTCAGTAAAAATACCCCCAGCGCCGCCAATATTGTCGCTTACAGTGAAATTGTGGCTCGATTCAGCCGGGCACGCCAGCTTGCCAGTTTAGGCTATGACATCACACATGAAATAACCGCTCCGCGTGCGGATATTGCTGCAATCATGGAAAAAGCTGAAAAGCAGATTATAGCTATTGCTGAGCAATCCGAACCTGAAAAAGCAGTATCGCTAATTGATGGCATGGAAAGCATGCTTACGCAGCTTGAACTTCGGACTCAGTCGGATGACGGCGTAACCGGCACACCAACCGGGTTTATCGAGCTTGATGCCAGTACTTGTGGTTTTCAGGACAGTGATTTGATCCTGTTGGCAGGCCGCCCCTCAATGGGGAAAACAGCGTTGGCTATGTCGATGGTTATTGGCGCACTTCAGGGGCGTGAGAACAGCGTGGTACAGGTATATAGCCTTGAGCAGCCGACCGAGCAGTTACTGATGCGCATGGTTTCTTCTCTGGGCGGGATTGAGCTTCAGCGTCTTAAAAATGGTTTGCTGGATGATAAAGACTG
>NZ_JBLWEX010000251.1:0-21785 GCF_048323875.1 Yersinia sp. LJYL362 | reverse complement strand
GTTATCAGGATGCGAGCGGTACCCATCATCTGAATGTGCTGGATTTCCAACGTCAAATTCGTACTTGCCCGAAACCAGTTGTAGCAATGGTTGCCGGTTATTCTATTGGCGGCGGTCATGTATTACACATGATGTGTGACCTCACTGTTGCTGCTGATAATGCTATTTTCGGCCAGACTGGGCCAAAAGTGGGTTCATTTGATGGTGGTTGGGGTGCGGCATATATGGCTCGCATTGTCGGCCAGAAAAAAGCGCGCGAAATCTGGTTCTTATGCCGTCAGTATGATGCCAAACAAGCATTAGATATGGGACTGGTGAACACGGTAGTACCGCTTGCTGATCTGGAAAAAGAGACAGTGCGCTGGTGTCGTGAAATGCTGCAAAACAGCCCAATGGCACTGCGCTGCTTGAAAGCCGCATTAAATGCCGACTGCGATGGGCAGGCAGGCTTGCAAGAGCTGGCCGGTAACGCCACCATGTTGTTCTATATGACAGATGAAGGTCAGGAAGGGCGTAACGCATTCAATGAGAAACGCCAGCCCGACTTCAGCAAATTCAAGCGTAATCCATAATGCGCGCGGCCACACTTTACCGCTATAGCATCCCGATGGAAGCCGGGGTGATACTGCGGCATCAGCGGCTAAAAAACCGCGATGGATTGTTGGTGAAATTGCAACACGGCGAGCAGACCGGCTGGGGCGAAATTGCTCCCTTGCCGGAGTTTAGCCAGGAAACGTTGCCAGAGGCGCAAGCCGCTGCTATCGCCGAGGTACAGCGCTGGGTGAATGGCGAGGAGCTTAATCTCGGCCCCTTGCCCTCGGTGGCTTTTGGCCTCAGTTGCGCGTTGGCGGAGCTTGAACAATTATTGCCGCTGACGGCGGATTACCGCAAAGCCCCACTGTGTACCGGTGACCCTGATGAGCTGTTCGCCGTGTTACAAGCATTACCGGGCGAGAAAGTTGCCAAGGTGAAAGTTGGGTTATATGAAGCGGTGCGCGATGGCATGATTGTCAATGTGCTGCTGGAGGCTTTACCTGATTTGAAACTGCGGCTGGATGCCAACCGCAGTTGGACGCGGGCTAAAGCAGATGGTTTTGCCAAATATGTTAATCCTGAATTGCGCTCACGCATCGCGTTTCTGGAAGAACCGTGTAAAACCCGCGCTGAATCCCGTGAGTTTGCCCGTGACACCGGCATTGCTATTGCCTGGGATGAAAGTGTGCGCGAGGCGGATTTCCAGGTGGAGGCCGAACCGGGTGTCGCAGCCATTGTCATCAAACCGATGCTGGTGGGCAGTATCGCGCGTTGCCAGCAATTGGTGCAGCAAGCGCATCAAGCAGGATTAGAGGCGGTGATCAGCTCCAGTATTGAGTCGAGTTTGGGGCTGACTCAGTTGGCTCGCCTGGCGGATTGGCTAACCCCAGCAACAGTGCCGGGGCTGGATACATTGAGCCTGATGCAGGCGCAAGTCATCCGCCAGTGGCCGGACAGCACGCTGCCGGTGGTGACTGTCGATCAACTGGACGTGCTATGGCACAGCTAAATGATTGGCCTTGGAAGGATTTATTTCCATGGCAACATTTATTTCCATGGCAACACTGGGCCAATCTGCAACCTCGGGCGACGGCAATTCGCTCGGGGGCGCAACGGATCAGTTGGCAACAGTTAGCCACTGATATTGATAATCTGGCTGCTGGCTTTCAGCAGCAAGGTGTCACCCCCGGTTGTGGCGTGGTGCTGCGCGGTAAAAACAGTTATTCACTGTTGCTGGCGTATCTGGCTGCATTGCAATGCGCCGCGCGTGTTTTACCGCTTAACCCGCAATTGCCAGAGCCCTTACTGGCGCAACTCCTGCCGCAGCTCAATATTGATTTTATGCTGAATCTGGCCGATCCGCTGCCCGCGCAGTTAAGCTTTACCCCACTGAATCTCACGACGGTACATTCGACGGAAAATACCCTGACATGGGATAGCCAACGGCTGGCGACCATGACACTCACCTCCGGCTCCTCCGGCTTACCCAAAGCGGCAGTGCACACATTGGCGGCGCATCTGGCCAGTGCCGACGGCGTGTTGCGATTAATGGATTTCACCGCTAATGATTGCTGGTTGCTATCATTGCCGCTATTTCATGTCTCCGGGCAGGGCATTGTCTGGCGCTGGTTAAGTGCCGGAGCGGCCCTGGCGGTACAAACGGGCGTGTCGTTATCAGACGCACTGGTTGGGTGTAGCCATGCCTCATTGGTACCAACCCAGCTTTGGCGTTTGCTTGAGAATTCAGAACAATCCCTCAGTTTGAAAGAGGTGCTGCTCGGGGGCGCGACTATCCCTACTGCGTTGACTGAGCAAGCCGAAGCGCGCGGAATTCGCTGCTGGTGTGGCTACGGCCTGACGGAGTCAGCTTCAACTGTGTGTGCTAAACGCGCTGATGGTTTGCCTGGTGTTGGTGTCGCACTGGAAGGACGACAGGTGAAATTAGTCGAGGGCGAAGTCTGGGTGAAAGCCGCGTGTCTGGCTGCCGGTTATTGGCAGCAGGGGCAGTTACGGCCTCTCACTGACAGTGATGGTTGGTTCCATACCCGTGATCGTGGTGAATGGCAGCAAGGCGAATTACGTATTCTGGGGCGGCTGGATAATCTATTTTTCAGCGGCGGTGAGGGTATTCAACCTGAGGATATTGAACGAGTTTTACTGCAATATCCGGGAGTACAGCAAGCTTTTGTTATTCCTGTCGCCGATACTGAATTCGGTCACCGGCCCGTAGCTGTAATTGATGCTGATGATTCGGTGAATGACGCCGTATTAGCGGATTGGTTAGCGCCACAGTTAGCGGTGTTCCAGCGCCCGGTGGCTTTTTATCGCCTACCGGGGGAGCTTAAGACCGGGGGGATTAAGGTCTCCCGGCGGGATGTGGCGGATTTTGTGGTTAAGTTAAGTTAAGTTAAGGTGATTTGATTTAGTGATCGGGTTCGGTTGATGATTGTCAGATGATCAGGTTCGGTTGTTAAAGCACCGAGTTAACTTAACCTCCGATGAACCAACCGGTTAAGGGTGTGTGGGCGCACACCCTTAACAATCCCGCGCTTGCGCGAAATATTGCCCTACGGGTAAACCTCCTGCGTTTTTCGGGCTGACGAGCCAGCGCGATTATAGCCTCTTCGAGGCAACCCTTCGGGCCAACGCAAGCGTTGTTCAAAACTGCTACGCAGTGTTGTCGCATCCATGCTCAAGCGCGCTTTTCGCGGGGGTAATTCGTCCCATCCCTGGGACTCACCCCTTCGGGGCCGCTGCTAGCAGCGTTCAAATCTGCTCCCGGCAGATTTGTCCATGCCCGCTCACTCTACCCTCCATCCTTGTCGGCAACATTCCTGATTGCGCTCAACATCAAAAGCTAATTCAAAACCCTGTTTTTAGGTTTTGGAGTTTAAAAGCACATTTGAGCCGCCGAGTGAAGAGTGGAGCAAGGGAAATCCGCCATGGACGGCGGATTTAGGCGTCACGCGGAGGGACCCGCGTAAAGCCGCCCCGTCAGCGTAATGATGAACCGAGGGCACCCACGAAGTGGGCCAGCGATACGTGCGTAAGCGCAGGGGTTCCAAGGGGGTTACGCGCTTGTAACCCCTTTGGCGGTTGAGGCACCTGTAGTTAAGTGAACACCGATCCCATATCAACCGAACCGATTACCTAATCGACTATCAACCGAAATAATGTCCAGTGCTCTAACAACCGAATCGATTACCTAATCAAATCTCAACCGACCCCGCTCACCTAATAGTGATAAACAATAACCCTACTTTAACCCCAGCGCCTTCTTCACCCCTGCACCATAGTCGGGATGAACTTTTTCAAACAAGGCAATCTGACGGCGTTGGATCTCTTCAGGAACCTGTGATAACTCACCGGCAATGCGGGTAAACATCCGCTGATGCTCCTCTGCACTGAGCAAGTTAAACAATGCCCGTGGTTGGGAGTAGTAATCCTCATCTTCCCGGTGATTCCAGTGATCCGCCGCCCCTTCCAGTGTTAATGGTGGCTCGCTGAAATCAGGTTGTTCCTGGAACAGACCAAAGCTGTTTGGCTCATAAGTCGCACCATTACCGCTATTGCCATCAACACGCATTGCGCCGTCGCGATGATAATTATGGAATGGGCATTTAGCACTGTTCACTGGGATCTGATGATGGTTCACACCCAAACGATAGCGAGCTGCGTCACCGTAAGAGAAGAGGCGGCCTTGCAGCATACGGTCAGGAGAGAAACTCACCCCTGGCACCACATTAGCTGGGTTGAATGCCGCTTGTTCAACTTCAGCAAAGTAGTTTTCTGGGTTGCGGTTCAGTTCGAAGAAACCCACATCAATCAATGGGTAGTCGCCGTGCGGCCACACTTTGGTCAGGTCAAATGGGTTATATGGGGTTTGTGATGCTTCATGTTCTGGCATCACCTGAATTTGTAGTTTCCAGCGCGGGAAGTCGCCGCGTTCAATGGCTTCATACAGATCACGTTGAGAACTTTCACGATCCTGACCAACCAGTTTTTCAGCTTCATCATCCATAAGGTTCTCAATGCCTTGCTGGCAGCGGAAATGGAATTTAACCCAAAAACGCTCATTGTTAGCATTGATAAAGCTGAAGGTATGGCTGCCGAATCCGTGCATATGTCGATACGATTTTGGCAAGCCACGGTCACTGAAATCGATAGTGAGCTGGTGTAGCGATTCTGGAAGCTGAGAGAAGAAATCCCATTTATAAGTTGGGTTGCGCAGATTGGTGCGCGGGTCACGTTTAACGACGTGGTTCAGATCCGGGAATTTCAATGGGTCACGTAAATAGAATACCGGCGTATCGTTACCGACCAAATCCCAGTTACCTTCCTCAGTGTAATATTTCATGGCGAAACCACGAATATCACGTTCGGCATCGGCTGCCCCCCGTTCGCCCGCTACCGTTGAGAAACGCACGAACATTTCAGTTTGTTTGCCAATCTCAGCGAAAATTTTTGCGCGAGTATATCGGGTGATGTCGTGGGTAACAGTGAATGTGCCATAAGCACCAGAGCCTTTAGCATGCATGCGGCGTTCGGGGATAACCTCACGATCAAAATGGGCCAGTTTTTCCAGGAACCAGACATCTTGCAGCAACATGGGGCCACGTCGGCCAGCAGTGACAACATTATTATTATCAACGACGGGAGCGCCTGCCGCGGTGGTTAATCCTTTCTTTTTGCTCATCATTTTCTCCAGTATGGCTGTTGAATTGATTGCTTTTCGGGTGTTTTAAAGCATGACATTTTGCCAAAAGTCTGATTGGCAAAATAATAACTTAAACAACATCAGCGAGTTATTCCTTGATCTCCACACTAGTTGTAGCCTTATTGGCGCGATTCAGCAAATAGGCACGCCTTATCGTTATCATTGCTAGCATAAGACATGTCAATTACATGGTCATTTGCAATCATTTGAAATAGTGTTGTATTTAATCGGTTTTTACATGTGTTTATGTGGTTTTTTTCGGTTAAACTCGGGGTGGAAAAACCTGTCAGTGAGAATTGGCTCACAGGTGACATAATGGATAATGAGAGAAGAATATGAATAAATCTTTAGCCGCGTGCGCAGCCGGTCTGCTGCTTGTGGCAGGTTCAGCCAGTGCGATAAGTCTTAATGGTGAAGTGGGTAGTGATTATACCAACCTGGGTTTTGGCATGGGCACTAACACTGGTGGATTGGCTATTAGCGGCAACTGGGCGCGTAGCGATCACGATGGTGATGTCTATGGATTAGGCCTGGGTTTTAACTTACCACTTGGCCCATTGATGGCAACTGTCGGCGGGAAAGGCATTTATATGTCACCAGAAGACGGCAGCAGCGGTGGTGCGGTAGCGATTGGCGGCGGGTTAACTTACCCCATCAACAAATCATTCACTCTGTACGGTGAAGGCTATTTCGCCCCTGAAGAACTGACCAGTGGGATGAAATCATACAGTGAAGCCAACGGCGGCTTGCGCTGGAATGTATTCCGCCCATTAACTGTTGATGTCGGCTATCGTTATATCAATATGGAAGGCAAAGAAGGGCGTCGGGACAACCGCGTTGCGGATGGCGTGTATATCGGCGCTGGTCTGAACTTCTGATTATCCTTCGTCCTTGACGCTACAGCGTTGTTAGCTGCATTCACTCACCCGAATCACTGACATGAGTCAGCTCATCGGGATTTGTTCATTTGCTGCCTAGCTGTAACGCCAATGACTTTGGCTAATATATTGGTGGTGTTGATTAAAGCAGGGCGCACTCCTGACAGGATATGCGCCTTTTTGTATTTATGGGCTGAATTACCCGACTGCGGGTAATGCGCCGGTCACTATTCCCACCTGAATGCCAATCACCAGCACACCACAAGCAAATACTGCGGCCAACGCCGGTTTCCCGCCCCAGACGCGATAATTTCCCTGATGGATTTTGCGCGCTTTCCACGCCAGCATTGCGGGTAGGATTAATGCCAAAACGGATAATGCGACCGCGGCAAAGCCCAGCGCCATAATAAAACCACGTGGGTAAAACAGCGCAAACAGCAGCGGCGGTACAAAGGTAATCGCACCGGTTTGCAGGCGGCCACGCACCGAATTACGGCGTTTAAATAAGTCGGCCAGATAATCAAACAAGCCCAGGGCTACACCCAAGAATGAGGTTGCCAGCGCCAAGTCAGCAAACAAGTGAACTGCCAGCTCAACATGAGGGGAGGCCACCACATCGCGCACGGCTTGCAATAGGCCATTCAAACCGGCTTGCTGCGCCAATATTCCGACAAAAGTATGGGAGGAGATCGCCCCTAATGTTGCTAACTGCCAGAAGATATAAGCAATTAATGGGATAGCACTGCCGATAATAAACACCCAGCGCAGTTTGCGAATATTGCCACCCATATAATTGACAATACTGGGCACGCTGCCATGAAAACCAAATGAGGTGAAAATCACCGGAATAGCAGAAAGCGCTAACCCTTGCTCCAGCGGTAGCGTCAATAAATTGGTTTTTTCGATATGCGGCATCATCAGTGACAGCATGACTATCAGGAAGATAATTTTGGCGCTGAATAAGATGCGGTTAAATAAATCAACCGAATGGGTGCCAATACAGACCACACCGCCGGCCACGAGTGTAAACAATAATACGCCGAGGTAGGTTGGAAACGATTGTTGAGTCCATTGGCTGATGCTGGTTGCCAGTAACTCACCGGCACCGCTGATATAGGCGGCAGTCAGCGCGTACATCAAAAACATCATGCTAAAACCGGTGAGCCATTGCCCCCGATTGCCGAGATAGCGCTTAGCCAAAGTACCAAGTCCGGTATCTGCCGCTTCGTGTTGGTAGACTTCAACCAAAAGCAGCGCGGTGTAACACATTAATACCCAAAGGAAAACTAATAATGCGAGGGTGACACCGAAGCCAACGCCCGCCGCTGCCAGTGGCATTGCCAACATCCCGGCACCAATAGTGGTACCCGCAACGATAAATATACTGCCCAGAGTGCGATTCTTCACGCTTTCCTCTACTACATGACAATTTGTTAGCATGATAAAGTGCAGCAGAGTAAAGGATTGCCCTATTTGTGTCAAATCGACGTTACGCAGGCTGTAAATTATTATTTACAGATTTCAAGGCGCTGAAATATAGACTTTTACCACGGTTATTCATTCTGATAGTGGATAACGATTGTGTTTATATGATTGGCTTTTTAAAGTGAATGCATATCCCCTCATACTTCAAGTTGTATGTGTGTTGGCAGCCTTCCTGCAACTCGAACTATTCTGGGTATAAACGCCAACGGAGAAGAGAATGATCAGAGTTGAGATGTTGAGTACCGGGGATGAAGTGCTACATGGGCAAATTATTGATACCAACGCGGCATGGCTGGCCGATTATTTATTTAATCAGGGGTTGCCGATCAGCAGTCGGGAAACCGTCGGTGATTCACTTTCCGCTCTTATTGAGGTGCTGACGGAACGGAGTCAGGTGGCTGATGTGCTGATTGTTAATGGCGGGCTTGGGCCGACCAGTGACGACTTAAGTGCTTTGGCAGCGGCGCGTGCTGCCGGGACGGAACTGATTGAGCATCCGGAATGGATTGCGCGGATGGAGGCTTTCTTTAAAGAACGCGGCCGCGTGATGTCGTCGACTAACCGTAAACAAGCTCATATTCCGGCGAATGCAGAAATGCTGGATAACCCGGTGGGAACCGCCTGCGGTTTCGCTTTACGGCTCAATAAGTGCCTGATGTTTTTCACTCCAGGTGTTCCATCCGAATTTAAAGTGATGGTTGAACAACAGATTATGCCGCGCTTACGTCAACATTTTGATGTGGCAGAGCCACCATTGTGCTTGCGTATGACCACCTTTGGCCGCTCAGAAAGTGATTTGGCACTCGAGTTAGACTCATTACCGCTTCCGGACGGCGCAGTGCTGGGGTATCGCTCATCTGCCCCTATTATTGAGTTGAAACTCACCGGGCCAGCTTCGCAGCAATCGGCGATGGAAGAGGTTTGGCAGCAGGTTAGGGCGGTTGCGGGAGAAAGTACGATATTCGAAGGCACGCGGGGCTTACCGGCATTGTTGAGTGAGCAATTAACACAACGCGGGTTGTTACTGGCCGTCAGCGAACAATTTACCGGTGGGTTGCTGCACTGGCAATTACAAAGCGCCGCGGCACCCTTGGCTGGGGGCGAGTTGCTACCGGCCCATTGTCAGGAGTCATTAGCCGAGGTGGCGGGCCGTGCCCAGTCATTATCGATGCTGTGTGGTGCACAGGTGGTACTGGCGGTGAGTGCCATGCAGAATGATTGCCTAAGTGTTGCGCTGCATACCCCTGATGGAACTTTTGCCCAGACGGTGCGCTATCAGGCCAGCCGACATGGTTTACGTATCCGTCAGGAAAGCAGCGCCATGCTGGCATTAGATATGTTGCGCCGTTGGATGAAAGGCAGCGCGATTTGTGGTCAGCACGGTTGGCTGGAAGTGGTTGAGATTTTGTAGTTTTCACTGCGGGGTGGTAGCACAACACCGAAAAAGGCAGAGTCAGCCTTTTCCGGTGTTCGCGTGGTTTACTTCACCTGCGCACTTCTAACGTCTTTTCCTGCTTCCCAAATCCGGTATTTCACATCAACGCCCTGCGGCACATAAACCACAATTGGTAAGCGGCTGTTATAGCGCTGCATAGCGGCATCGCCCAGATTGGCGGCGATAAATTGTGGGCGGCGGGTGTTATCCGGGCAAGCCATCATGGTTGAGGCGGGTTCGGAGATTTTATCCATGACCAAATAGTCAAAGCCCCAACCAGACAAGGTTCTGGTTTCCAGATTGCCACCGAGCATATGGCGGTTACAATCAACTTCAATGGTTTTACCGATCAGCAATTCAACTTTGAAGCGGCTTTCGTCCTCTTGTGGCTCGAGGAAAATAACCTGACGGTTCATGCCTTTTTCAGCTTGTGGATAAGGCGCAATCTTCTCTAACGGCTGTTGTTGATTAAGTGGCGGTTCTGTTGCAGCAATAGTGCTGGCAGAGGCGGCCATTAACAGGCTGGTTATGGCGATTGACAGTCTTTTCATCTTTTGTCCCTATGATTTTAATTCCGGATGCAAAATATCATCTATTCAGCAGACTGATTATAGGCAAAATCCGATTGGCTGATTTATCTATCTGCTTAAAGCTCGATTTCAATATCGCCCTTGGGCTGACAACAACAGGGTAGGATCTCGCCAGCCTGGATAAATGCCAGCGGCTGCTGTTGATAGCAGACTTCGCCCTTTAGCAAGCGCAGGCGGCAGGAGCCACAATAGCCAGAGCGACATTGGTATTCGATGGGTACCTGATGATATTCAAGCGTTTCTAGCAAGTTACGGCTGTTAGCGGGGCGGTTAAGTCGAGCACCGGTGGTGCTCAATGTCACGATATCCCCGTCATCTTTCAAGGTGCAGGGGTGTTGGCTGCCATCACTTACCCAAGTCATTGAGTTATCTCAACTCCTTGGGTTCATTTTGTTGCCGCCTGCCTGCAACTCGAAAGCTATTGGGGATGGATTTCATGGGTTACAGCTCGAAATCACTCAGGTCATCAGCGCTGACTTCGGAATCAATCTGACCGACCAGATAAGAACTGACTTCAACTTCCTGTGGCGCAACCTGCACGTTATCAGACACTAACCAAGAGTTTATCCATGGAATAGGGTTGGTGCGGGTATTAAATGGTACACCCAGGCCCACGGCCTGCATGCGGATATTGGTAATATATTCCACATATTGGCACAGGATTTCTTTGTTCAGACCAATCATAGAGCCGTCACGGAACAAATACTCTGCCCACTCTTTTTCTTGCTGCGCGGCCAGAACAAACAGGTTATAGCATTGTTGCTGGCATTCTTCAGCAATTTCAGCCATTTCCGGGTCGTCTTCGCCACTGCGCATCAGATTAAGAATATGTTGAGTACCGGTCAAATGCAGGGCTTCGTCACGGGCAATCATTTTGATGATTTTGGCGTTACCTTCCATCAGTTCGCGCTCGGCAAAGGCAAATGAGCAGGCGAAACTGACATAGAACCGGATGGCTTCCAGCGCATTCACACTCATCAAACACAGATAAAGTTGTTTTTTCAGCTCGCGCAAGTTAACGATGACAGTCTTGCCGTTCACCTGATGGGTACCTTCCCCCAGCAGATGGTAGTAGCTGGTCATCTCAATTAAATCATCATAATAGGCTGAGATATCTTTTGCGCGCTTGAGGATCTCTTCGTTGGTCACGATATCATCAAAAACAATCGACGGGTCGTTAACGATATTACGGATGATATGAGTGTAAGAACGCGAGTGGATGGTTTCTGAAAATGACCAAGTTTCGACCCAGGTTTCCAGCTCAGGAATAGAGATAAGCGGCAACAGGGCGACGTTAGGGCTACGGCCCTGAATGGAGTCCAACAACGTTTGGTATTTCAGATTACTGATAAAAATGTGTTTTTCGTGATCGGGCAGGGCGTTGTAATCGATGCGATCACGGGAAACGTCAATCTCTTCTGGACGCCAGAAAAACGAGAGTTGTTTCTCAATCAGTTTTTCGAAAATAGCGTGTTTTTGTTGGTCGAAACGTGCCACGTTGACGGATTGACCGAAGAACATCGGTTCGAGTAACTGGTTGTTTTTATTTTGTGAAAAAGTGGTATAGGCCATGATTTCCTCAGAGACAGCAAAGGGCAAATGAAGCACGGCCCGCGATGATCGCCTGGACGATAATCGGGCGGGCCTGAACTCAAGATTAGATCTTACATGCACCGCCTTCACAGTCGTCATCACCCGGCTGACTTTGGATATCTTCCTGCACATCATCAGCACCATCACGGGTGTTTTGATAGTAAAGGGTTTTTACGCCAAATTTGTAGGTGGTGAGCAAATCTTTCAGCAACTGCTTCATCGGCACTTTGCCTGACGGGAAGCGGGTTGGGTCATAATTGGTATTAGCTGAAATTGCCTGGTCGACGAATTTCTGCATCAAACCAACCAGTTGCAGATAACCATCGTTATTCGGCATCTCCCACAGCAGTTCATAAGCCTCTTTCAAGCGCTCATATTCAGGGACAACCTGACGCAGAATACCATCTTTCGAGGCTTTGATACTGACATAACCCCGTGGCGGTTCAATACCATTGGTGGCATTGGAGATCTGCGAGGATGTCTCGGAAGGCATCAGCGCTGACAGCGTGGAGTTACGCAGGCCGTGAGTTTGGATGTCCTTGCGCAGCGTTTCCCAATCGTAATGCAAAGGTTCGTCGCTGATGGTATCCAAATCTTTCTTATAGGTATCAATCGGCAAAATACCCTGCGAATAGGTGGTTTCATTAAACCACTGGCAAGCACCTTGTTCACGGGCTAGCGCATTCGACGCTTTCAGCAAATAGTACTGAATAGCCTCAAAGGTGCGGTGAGTCAGGTTGTTGGCGCTGCCATCGGAGTAACGAACACCATTTTTCGCCAAATAATAGGCAAAGTTAATCACACCGATACCCAAGGTACGGCGGCCCATGGCACCACGTTTTGCTGCGGCAATCGGGTAATCCTGATAATCCAGCAATGCATCCAGAGCACGCACTGCCAGCACTGCCAAGTCTTCTAAATCATCAAGGCTATCAATTGCACCCAAGTTGAACGCCGACAAGGTACAGAGCGCGATTTCACCATTTTCGTCGTTAATATCATTCAACGGCTTGGTTGGCAACGCAATTTCCAGACACAGGTTTGACTGGCGCACTGGCGCAATTTTCGGGTCAAACGGGCTGTGGGTGTTGCAGTGATCCACGTTCTGAATATAGATACGGCCAGTGGAAGCACGCTCTTGCATCATCAGGGAGAATAACTCAACCGCTTTCACCCGCTGCTTGCGGATGCTGCTATCTTGCTCATATTTAACATAAAGGCGCTCAAACTCGTCTTGATCGGCGAAGAACGCGTCATACAGGCCCGGAACATCGGATGGGCTGAACAAGGTGATGTCTTCGCCTTTCAGCAAGCGCTGATACATCAGTTTGTTGATTTGTACGCCGTAATCCATATGACGCACGCGGTTGCCTTCAACACCACGGTTGTTTTTCAGCACCAACAGGCTTTCAACTTCCAAGTGCCACATTGGGTAGAATAGGGTGGCCGCACCACCACGGACACCCCCCTGCGAACAGGATTTCACCGCAGTTTGGAAGTGTTTATAGAACGGAATACAACCGGTATGGAACGCTTCACCGCCGCGAATTGGGCTGCCCAGAGCACGGATACGACCCGCATTGATGCCGATACCGGCGCGTTGTGACACATATTTCACAATGGCGCTGGAAGTGGCATTGATAGAATCCAGGCTGTCGCCGCACTCAATCAACACACAAGAGCTGAACTGGCGGGTTGGGGTGCGCACGCCGGACATAATTGGCGTCGGCAATGAAATCTTGAAGGTAGAAATCGCATCATAGAAACGCTTGATGTAATCCATCCGAGTTTCACGCGGGTAATTAGAGAACAAGCAGGCGGAAACCAGAATGTACAGGAATTGGGCACTTTCATAGATCTCGCCGCTAACGCGGTTTTGCACCAAATATTTACCTTCCAATTGCTTAACAGCAGCATAGGAGAAGTTCATATCGCGCCAATGGTCGATGAAAGTGTCCATCTGTTCAAATTCTTCTGCGGTGTAGTCTTCCAGCAGATGTTTATCGTATTTACCCATATCCACCATTTTCGTCACATGGGCGAATAATTTCGGTGGTTCAAACTGACCATAGGCTTTTTTGCGCAGATGGAAGATAGCCAGACGTGCGGCCAGATATTGGTAATCCGGTGCATCGCGCGAGATCAAATCTGCGGCAGCTTTGATGATGGTTTCGTGGATATCAGCGGTTTTGATACCATCATAAAATTGAATGTGTGAACGCAATTCTACTTGAGATACTGAGACGTTATGCAAACCTTCTGCGGCCCAGTCGATGACCCGGTGGATTTTATCCAGATTGATGCGTTCTTTACTGCCATCGCGTTTAGTAACAAGTAGGCTTTGGTTCATGTGTTCGTGACCTTTTTTCCCCTTACTATGTATGTACACAACACAAAATTACGCTCTCCATGATTGAGATAATCATTGAGGCCGTAGTGTATTGTTCAGTATGTAAACACAATATATAGGGGGTGGGTAGTAGATAGATAACAAGATAGTGAGTATTAAGACTTTTGGCAAGTGGACAACATTGGACAATTTTGTGGATAAGGTGGGGGTGAATTGTTACGAAAGGCTTACAGGCTGCGTCATTACTGGTGCCCGCAGTCCGACACTCTGGGGGATAAAATTTTACTGAAAATCTTAAAATCATGATCGTTTGCCGGTTTATTAAACATTAGAAAAAAACGGCATAAATGAGGTTAATGGCAAAGTGCCAGCGGCGGTGAGAACAGGCGGATCGTAAAGACGCCGTCAATACATCCATGTAGGCTCGAACCGCGCCCTCCCTGGCGCGGACGCTTTACTCTTCCGCCTATCCTCTCCTACTCGAGATCGAGTCATCGGGGTTTGTCAGCCGCCTGTTCTTCTTTACCTAATAGTGGTGAACTTATTCGCTATCCCGTTGTGTGTGCACCATATAATTCACATCAACATTGCGGCCCAGCTTGAAATGGTCTGTTATCGGATTGTAATGCAAGCCAATAATATGGCGTTCACGCAGTGGCGTTTGGTCAACCCAGCCGATAAGTTCTGACGGGCGAATAAACTTTTTCGAATCATGGGTCCCTTTCGGTACCATCTTCAAGACATATTCAGCGCCAACCACGGCCATTAGCCATGATTTGGTATTGCGATTAATGGTCGAAAAGAAAACGTGGCCACCGGGTTTGACCAATTGAGCGCAAGCGCGAATAACAGAGGCAGGGTCTGGAACGTGCTCAAGCATCTCCATACAGGTCACAACATCGTAATACTGCGGGTGCTTTTGTGCATGGCTTTCAACCGTTTCCTGAACATAATCGAGCTGAGTGCCGGTCTCCAGTGCATGCAGTCGAGCCACTTGCAGCGGTTCGTACCCCATATCCAGCCCGGTAACCTGCGCACCTTCACGCGCCATGCTTTCAGCTAAAATGCCACCACCACAACCGACATCCAGCACTTTCTTATCGAAAATACCGCCAGCGCGTTGCAAAATGTAATCGAGACGCAGTGGGTTGATGCGGTGCAGAGGTTTAAATTCACCTTCTAAATCCCACCAGCGGGAGGCAACTGCTTCAAATTTAGCAATTTCTTGTTCATCGACATTATGATGGGGGGCTGTGGTATCTATTGGCATGACGATTTCTCACTGTTTTATTTCTTTGCGCAGATTATACATGTTCCCTGTCAATTGGCGCAGTTTTGTCGATAAGGCCTAAGCGCCAGAGTGGTTTCGATAATCATCATGTAGTTTCGCCAAAATCAGGGTTTTGTGATATAGTTTCGTACCTTTAAATCCGGTAATTAGTAGAGGGATAGCGGCTCAATGAGCGACCTTGCCAGAGAAATAACACCGGTCAACATCGAGGAAGAGCTGAAAAGCTCCTATCTGGATTATGCGATGTCCGTTATTGTCGGACGTGCGTTACCAGATGTCCGGGATGGACTGAAACCGGTGCACCGTCGCGTACTGTATGCGATGAATGTACTGGGTAATGACTGGAATAAACCATATAAAAAATCGGCCCGTGTAGTCGGGGACGTTATCGGTAAATATCACCCGCATGGTGACAGCGCGGTCTACGACACAATAGTGCGTATGGCCCAGCCGTTCTCACTGCGCTATATGCTGGTGGATGGGCAGGGTAACTTCGGTTCCGTTGATGGCGACTCCGCCGCAGCGATGCGTTATACCGAAATTCGTATGTCTAAAATTGCTCACGAATTGTTAGCGGACTTAGAAAAAGATACCGTTGACTTCGTGCCGAACTATGACGGTACGGAGCAAATTCCTGCCGTAATGCCGACCCGAATCCCTAACTTGCTGGTTAACGGCTCGTCAGGTATCGCCGTCGGGATGGCAACCAATATTCCGCCGCATAACCTTTCTGAGGTTATTGATGGCTGTCTGGCCTATATCGAAGATGAAAACATCACCATTGAAGGATTGATGGAGTACATCCCGGGGCCCGATTTCCCTACTGCGGCGATTATCAATGGTCGTCGTGGTATTGAAGAAGCTTATCGTACTGGCCGCGGCAAGGTGTATATCCGTGCCCGTGCTGAAGTTGAAGCTGACGCGAAAACTGGCCGCGAAACCATTATTGTTCACGAGATCCCGTATCAGGTGAACAAAGCGCGGTTGATCGAAAAAATCGCCGAGCTGGTGAAAGAAAAGCGTGTAGAAGGCATCAGTGCGTTACGTGATGAGTCAGATAAAGACGGCATGCGTATCGTGATTGAAATCAAGCGTGATGCTGTTGGGGAAGTGGTTCTGAATAACCTCTACTCTCTGACGCAATTGCAGGTGACTTTCGGTATCAATATGGTGGCTCTGTCTCAAGGGCAGCCTAAATTGCTTAACCTGAAAGACATTTTGGTTGCTTTCGTGCGCCACCGCCGTGAAGTGGTGACTCGCCGTACCATTTTCGAACTGCGTAAAGCACGTGACCGCGCGCATATCCTTGAAGCGCTGGCGATTGCATTGGCTAATATCGATCCGATTATCGAATTGATCCGCCGAGCACCAACACCTGCCGAAGCGAAAACCGGTTTGATTGCCCAATCATGGGAATTAGGTAACGTTGCGTCAATGCTGGATCGTGCCGGTGGTGATGCTGCCCGCCCTGAATGGCTGGAAGCTGAGTTCGGTATCCGTGACGGCAAATATTACCTCACCGAGCAGCAAGCTCAGGCGATTTTGGATCTGCGTTTGCAGAAACTGACCGGCCTGGAGCATGAAAAACTGCTGGATGAGTATAAAGAGCTGCTGACCGTCATTGCCGAGCTGATCTTTATTCTGGAAAATCCAGAGCGCTTGATGGAAGTTATCCGCGAAGAGTTAGTGGCTATTAAAGAGCAATATAACGATGCGCGTCGTACTGAAATCACGGCGAATACCTCTGACATTAATATTGAAGATCTGATTAATCAGGAAGATGTGGTCGTGACCTTGTCCCATCAGGGCTATGTTAAATACCAACCTTTGTCTGATTACGAAGCGCAACGTCGTGGTGGTAAAGGTAAATCGGCTGCGCGTATCAAAGAAGAAGACTTCATTGATCGCCTGCTGGTCGCCAACACCCACGATACTATTTTGTGCTTCTCCAGCCGTGGCCGTCTCTATTGGATGAAGGTTTATCAGCTGCCGGAAGCCAGTCGTGGGGCGCGTGGTCGTCCGATCGTCAACTTGTTGCCGCTGGAGCCAAATGAGCGTATTACCGCCATTCTGCCGGTGCGGGAATACGAAGAAGGTCGTCACATCTTTATGGCTACCGCCAGCGGTACCGTGAAGAAAACCGCACTGACCGAGTTTAGCCGCCCACGCAGTGCCGGTATTATTGCCGTCAATCTGAATGAAGGCGATGAACTGATTGGTGTTGATCTGACCGATGGCACTAACGAAGTCATGCTGTTCTCTGCATTGGGTAAAGTGGTTCGCTTCCCTGAATCGCAGGTCCGTTCGATGGGCCGTACTGCGACCGGTGTCCGCGGTATCAACCTCAATGGCGACGATCGGGTTATTTCTCTTATCATCCCTCGTGGTGATGGCGAAATCCTGACTGTGACTGAAAACGGTTACGGTAAACGTACCGCAGTGGAAGAATATCCAACCAAGTCTCGTGCGACTCAGGGGGTTATCTCCATTAAAGTCAGTGAGCGTAATGGTAAGGTTGTTGGGGCGGTACAAGTCGCGCCGACTGACCAAATCATGATGATCACCGATGCCGGTACACTGGTACGTACCCGCGTATCAGAGGTGAGTGTTGTGGGGCGTAATACCCAGGGTGTGACACTTATCCGTACCGCTGAAGATGAGCATGTCGTTGGTCTGCAACGTGTTGCTGAACCGGAAGAGGATGATGACATCCTTGAGGGTGAATCATTAGAAGGTGAGGAGGGCAGTGAGGATGATGCTGCACTGAATGCACCCGAAGATGAAGATGCTGCTGACGAAGCAGAAGACGATGACAACGCGTAATGCGTAGATGAAATAGGAGCCAGCTTACGAGCTGGCTTTTTTATGCCGGCTTTTTAATGAGTCGAGGGTAGTGTATTCTGTAAACCACGCAGCCTGCCCGGCGATGCTTTCATCATGGTATCCGATTGAAATATCTTTCTTCATTTCGCACGACACTGAAAATCTCCCGTTACCTATTTCGGGTGTTGGCGGTCATGTTATGGTCACTTGGCGCATTGTTAACCACTTTTTATATCCTGAACATCCTTAACGAGAAAAAATCCGATATTCGTCAGGAATATAATACTAGCTTCGAGCAGGCGCAGAACTACATTAGGCACTCTTCCGACATTATTCGTGATATCAAATATATGGCGGAAAACAGGCTCAATCACAATACCGCGAGCAGTGACGTTGCAGCGGGCGCTTTTATCAAAAATAAAGCCACGCCCAAATATTACCCACTCAATCCAGACGCTGATTGTGCCACACTTAATTCGTCTCGCCATTCATCATTAGATTCTCTCAGTAACCTTATTTTGTATTGGAAAGAGAACTTTGCCGCCGCTTATGATCTTAATCGGATATTTTTTATTGGCAGTGACACCATGTGCATGGTGGACTTCGACATTAGAAATGTGCCGATGGAGCAAGAAAGTCTGCTTAAGTCGTTGAATGAGCATATTGCACGGTATCGTGAGGCAAATAATCAAGATAAAGACAGCCCGTTATATTGGATAGTCCCCGGTGTGCGCCCTGAAATAGGCACCTTGTATGTGCTTAGCCCGCTTTATGCGGGGAATAAGCTAGAAGCATTAGTGGGTACGGAACAGACTATTCGGTTGGAGGATTTTATCTCTTCTGGACCATTGCCCATTGGCGTGACTTTGCTGGATCAAAACAATGAGCCTGTATTGCGCCTGGCAACGGGGGAGCGCTATGCTTCGATATTAGATGATTATCCAGACTCGCCATCTTATTTTGGTTATGTGGATGATTACAATTATCTGCTGCTGAAAAAGAATTTACTGCCATCCCCACTCAGTATTGCCTATTCCTTGCCGGTCAAAACCATAATAGAGATATTCAAGCTACTTATTTTCAATGCGCTATTACTGAATGCATTGTCTGCTGTGGTGATATTTACCCTGGCCTGGTTGTTTGAGCGAAAAATGTTCCACCCGGCGGAAGATAATGCGTTGCGATTAGAAGAACATGAACAATTTAATCGTAAAATTGTGGCCTCTGCACCGGTGGGGATTTCCATTTTGCGGATCAGTGACGGCACCAATATCCTCAGTAATGAGCTCGCGCATAACTATATTAATTTGCTGACCAATGAGGATCGCGAACGTATTACTCGTATTATTTGCGAGCAACAGGCGAATTTTGTCGATGTGATGACCAGTAATAACAACAATCTGCAAATCAGCTTCGTCCACTCCCGTTACCGTAATGAAGATGTAGCGATTTGTGTACTGGTGGATGTCAGTTCACGTGTAAAAATGGAAGAGTCATTGCAGGAAATGGCGGCAGCGGCGGAGCAAGCCAGCCAATCGAAATCGATGTTTTTGGCCACGGTCAGCCACGAACTGCGAACGCCCCTGTATGGCATTATTGGTAACCTCGATTTACTGCAAACCAAGGAATTACCTCACGGCGTTGAGCGGTTAGTGACGGCGATGAACAATTCATCCGGGCTATTGCTCAAAATCATCAGTGATATTCTTGATTTTTCTAAAATAGAATCCGAGCAACTGAAGATTGAGCCAAGTGAGTTTTCTACCGTCGAAGTGATAACACATATCACAGCGAACTATTTACCGCTGGTGGTGAAAAAGCGTTTAGGCCTTTACTGTTTTATTGAAGCTGATGTTCCGCGGCTGATGGTGGGTGATGCGGTTCGCCTACAGCAAGTGATTTCCAATTTGCTGAATAATGCCATCAAATTTACCGACACGGGCTGCATCACTTTGCAGGTGAGGGTACGTGGCTATTATCTGGAGTTCCGCGTGCGTGATACCGGTGTGGGTATAAATTCACGTGAGATAAATCAGCTATTTGATCCTTTCTTCCAGGTGGGAACGGGGGTACAGCGCCATTTCCAGGGAACCGGATTAGGGTTGGCAATTTGTGAGAAATTGGTCAACTTGATGGACGGGGATGTTGAAGTGATTTCAGAGCTGGGGATGGGCAGTATTTTTGCTATTCGTATTCCCTTGTATTTGAAAGAAGATCAGCATCATCTCCAAAATGCAGTCTTGCCGAAGAGTGATCGTTGGCAAGGGAGAATACTGTGGCTGGATATCCGTAATGCGCGTCTTGAGAGCTATTTACTCGATCTGTTAGGTCACTTCGGTGCGACTATCCAACGCTATAGCAATGAGCAAACATTGCAGGATCAAGTGCTTATCTGTGATTATTTACCACAAATAAACGCACCGTTATCGACGTGGATTCAGTTATCCATTGAACATATTGGTTTACCACATGAGACTCGACCAGGTTATTGGTTGCTAAGTACATCCACGTTACTGGAAATCATCCCATTATTGGATCGCATATTACTGGATCAGCGAGTCGTTGAAGACACACCACTGGCGTTACCCACACCGAAAACCAATCCGGATGAGAATGCTGATCTGCATATTCTGGTCGTGGATGACCACCCGATTAACCGGCGGTTGTTGGCAGATCAACTGACCACTTTAGGTTTTCAGGTCATTACAGCGAATGATGGGTTGGATGCTCTGGCGGTGTTGAATGCCAATAGTGTCGATATAGTGCTGACTGATGTGAATATGCCGAATATGGATGGCTATCGCCTGACTCATCGCCTGCGAGAATTAAATCATAACTTCCCGGTGATTGGTGTTACGGCTAATGCTTTGGCTGAGGGTAAGCAGCGCTGCATCGAAGCGGGTATGGATAACTGTTTATCTAAGCCGGTAACATTAGAGACTTTGCGCCAGATGTTGCGATATTATGGTGATAAGGTGCGAAAAACCCGCTAAAGCCTTTGTACTTGAAGCTACAGGGGTGTTAGCTGCACTCGCTCACCCGAATCACTTACTTGAGTAAGCTCATCGGGATTTTCTCGTTTGCTGCCTACCTGTAACTTCAATTACTTGGCTTTACGGGGAGTGATCACGATAGTTGATGGACTTATAGATATGAATAAACCCGGCACTGCAGGGCAATGCCGGGTTGGGGAACAGAAATTATTCTTTGTCTTGGCCAATAGTGACAGAGGAAAGGTAGTTTAGCAGGGCTATATCATTATCCACGCCCAGTTTCAGCATCGCTGATTTCTTCTGGCTACTGATAGTTTTGATGCTGCGATTCAATTTTCTGGCAATTTCAGTCACCAGGAAACCTTCAGCAAATAACCGTAAAACTTCACTTTCTTTCGGTGAAAGACGTTTGTCACCGTAGCCATTAGCGCTGATTTTCTCCAGCAGTTTAGCCACACTTTCTGGGGTGAATTTTTTCCCTTTCTGTAATGCTGCCAAAGCTTTAGGTAAATCAGCAGGAGCGCCTTGCTTTAGTACAATCCCATCAATATCCAAGTCTAAAACTGAGCTGAGAATAGCGGGGTTATTATTCATTGTTAGTACAATTATGGCTAAATCCGGGTAATGCCGTTTTATATATTTTATCAATGTGATGCCATCACCGTACTTATCTCCAGGCATGGAGAGGTCGGTAATTAGCACGTTGGCATCAAGTTTAGACAAATTGTTAATGAGCGCTGTGGAGTCTTCAAACTCCCCAACAACATTTACCCACTCAATTTGCTCAAGTGACTTTCGGATGCCAAACAACACAATAGGGTGGTCATCAGCAATAATTACATTAAGGTTGTTCATGGTTATGGGTTACCTTGCTGCAACAGTCTGGTGATGAAAGAATCAATTTGACTGATGCTATTTTCGATCTTCAACCGATCGCCATCTGCGATATGCTGTTCTAATGTTTCACATAGTTGTTTGCCGATAAGCAAATTCAACATAGCAAATACGCCTTTCAATCGATGTGCGGTCTGCGAAAGCGATATGAAATCACGTTGCTGAAGTTCAGTATACAGTTTCTTCAGATCTACCGGTACTG
>NZ_JBLWEX010000250.1:0-21605 GCF_048323875.1 Yersinia sp. LJYL362 | reverse complement strand
CGGTGGTGAATATCGCAAGATCTGTCTGTTGGGCGACAAGTTGCGCGGCTTAATCGAAGAAGGTGCTTTTGTTGAACGTGGCGAGCGCCGTGTGCCGGTTTCAAGCTTCGAAGATGCACTGGACTGGTTAGTCAAAGAGTCGCGTCGTGGTCTGGCAATTCAGCGCTATAAAGGTCTGGGTGAAATGAACCCAGAGCAGCTGTGGGAAACCACGATGGATCCAACCAGCCGCCGTATGCTACGGGTGATGGTGAAAGACGCCATTGCGGCAGACCAGTTGTTTACCACTCTGATGGGCGATGCGGTTGAACCTCGTCGTGCCTTTATCGAAGAGAATGCGTTGCGAGCAGCAAATATCGATATCTAATTGATCAGATAACTTATTGATCAGATAGGAAAGCCCAGAGCGGGTGACTGCTACTGGGCTTTTTTTTGGCTGATGACGGCTGATGGCATTTGTGCAATACACTGACTTACTAGCATTTGAGCGCTGAATCGCGTTAGCATTAGCCATTCGCTATACAAATGTGAGGACCTATGGCTATTGAATTAATCGCTATCGATATGGACGGCACGTTGCTGAATACGCAGCATGAAATTACCCCACGAGTAAAGCAGGCTATTGATGCTGCCCGGGCGAAAGGGGTCTGCGTGGTACTGGCCACAGGGCGGCCTTATATCGGGGTCCAGCGTTATTTACGCGAACTGAATATGGAAAACAGTGGCGATTATTGCATCAGTAATAACGGCGCATTAGTACAAAAAGCGGCTACAGGTGAGTGTATTTTGCAGGAAACCCTCGGCTTCGAGGATTATTTTTATTTCGAAGCTTTGTCGCGAGAAATGGGGGTCAGTTTCCAGGCTTTTGATTTTGATACTTTATATACTGCTAACAAAGACATCAGTAAATATACCCAGCATGAAGTACTGCTGACCGGTATTCCATTGAAACACTGTGCGGTAGAGGAAATGGATCCCACTTTGCGTTTCCCGAAAGTGATGATGATTGATGAGCCAGAAAAACTGGATCACGCCTTAGCGATGATGCCAGCTGAAGCTTTTGAGCGTTTCACTATCATGAAAAGTGCCCCTTTTTACCTGGAAATTTTGAGTAAACGAGTTGATAAGGGAACGGGGGTGAAAATGCTGGCTGACCATTTAGGTATCGCACAGGAAAATATTATGGCTCTGGGCGATCAGGGTAATGATATCGCGATGGTTAATTACGCCGGCGTTGGTGTTGCGATGGGCAATGCCATTCCCGAACTGAAAGAGATAGCGCAGTTTGTGACGGGCACCAATAGTGAAGATGGTGTGGCAATGGCTATTGAGAAGTATGTGCTGTGATATTTAACTGATGCAGTGGTTCATTGATTTGCTGATCGGATCAGGTTTCGGTTGATATTCGATTTGTTGCTATTGCCGACCGTTATGCCTCAACCGAGCAAGAGGGCTGGCCGGCCCTCCTGCACCTGCGGCTTGCGCGAAATATTGTGGCTTCGCCATACCCTCCGGCAGCTTACCGGCTAATCGAATCGGTGCTGACTCGCTCCCAGCTCGACAGCACCTTTCGCCGCGTCCATGCGGCTCATTCGGCCTGTAAACTTTGTCGGCAATATTCCTGATTGCGCTCAAGGTCAACAGAGAGAATCTAAAAACCCCCCTTTCGTTACCCCAGAATCCCTTTCACTATTTGCACATCCTGAATCCCTAATCCGGTTAAATCCGCTAAGGTAATCTGCTGATCATTGTCTCTGAAAGGTACGCACTGAGCTAAAACTGTACCCATCTCGGTTAAGGTGTGATGCGCCAATAGTTGTTGTTGAAATGCGGATGAAATTTCACCAAATTCAGTACACTGTGCCCATGAATCCACCAATATTTTATCGGCTTTTGCCACTAACTCAGGGGCCAGTTCGTGTTTACCTGCACCATCTGCTCCGACGGCGGTAATGTGTGTACCGGGCTGGATATCAGCAGCGTGCAAAATAGCCTCTCGGCTTGGGGTGGTGGTGATAATAAACTGGCAGTGACGCCCTAACTCCGCAGCGTCCAAGGTGGTAGTGACGTCAAAACCTTCTTCTTCAGCATATTGGCGGTATTCTTCTAATGCGGTTTCACTGCGGCCCCACACCCATAGCTGGCGGCATGAAATGACATTTTTCAGGTACATCAGGTGCAATCGCGCTTGCATACCTGTGCCGACGATACCGATGGCGCGGATATGTTGTGGCGCACAGATCTCGGCCACAATGCGCCCAGCCAATGCTGTTCGCAGTGCAGTTAGCCAGCCCTCATCAAGCAATAGGGCTTGTAGTTCACCGGTCTGGGCAGAAAATGCCATCATCAGCCCCTGATTACTGGCCAACCCTTGAGCCGGATTATGATAAAAACCGCTTGAGACTTTCACTACAAATTGGCTGTCGCCCTGCAAATAACCACTTTTAATACAACAATCACCCTGTGCGTGCTCAAAAAGCAAATGCTGCACCGGTGGCATTTGCACCTGTTTTTGACTAAACGCGATAAACCCTTCTTTGAGTAGCAATGTGACGGTATCAGCATCGAACTTGTCGAGAATTTGCTGCTTATTCAAAATAATCATTCGCTGACTGCTCCCAGATACTTTTTCAGCACAATATTCTTTCCGCATAGCACCACGGCCACTTTTTTACCTTGCCAAAGTGGTGCCAGCTTGAGTGCCGCCGCCAGGGCGACACCGGCTGCGCCTTCAATCATCCAGCGGTCAGTATGGGCAATCAAACGCATGGCATCTTTGATTTCCTGTTCACTCACCAGCACTTTCTGATCAATTAATTGCTGGCAAAGCGCAAAGGTTATTGCTCCCGGTTCCACGCCACCGGCAGTGCCATCAGACAGGGTCTCTTGTTCCGCCACTTCTTGAATTTGGCCGTTTTCCAAGCTGGTATACATACTGGTGGCGTTGGCCGGCCAACAGCCAATAATCTGTGTTTTATCAGAGAGTTTTTTCAACACAGTGGCAATACCGGAAATCAATCCGCCGCCGCCGACCGCCACAAATACCGCATCCAGACTAGGTTGTTGTTCAACCATCTCCATGCCACAAGTCCCTTGTCCGGCAATAATCTGCCTATCGTTATAAGGGGAGATATAGATTTTACCCTGTTGTTGCGCGGCACGACCGGCCGCCAGTTCTGCATTTAATGCATCCCCTTGAACCAGCTCAACCTCTCCGCCCAGCGCGCGAATAGACTCTAATTTGATGGCCGCCGCTTGCTCTGGCGCATAAATGGTGGCCTTAACCCCCGCTAGTTTCCCTGCCAGTGCCATGGCTTGCCCATGATTCCCGGTAGACGCGGTGATCACGCCGCGTTGGCGTTGCTCGTCAGTCAATAAACGCAGCTTGTTACTGGCTCCGCGAAATTTAAAAGAACCGGTGTGCTGTAGATGCTCACATTTAAGATAAATGTCACAACCACTGTGCTGGGACAGCAATGGGCTATATTCCAGTGGGGTCACTCTCACCTGTGGGCGTAATGCCTGGTGGGCCTCTTTGATAGCATCGAATAAGGTGTTCATATCGGTTCCTTTAAATTTTATCGTTTTTTATATTTTTCAATTGGTTATAAACGGTGGCGCGGGCGATATTAAGGATTTTTGCAACATAACCGGCGGCATTTTTGCCGTTAAATGCCCCTTGCTGATAAAGCGCTTCAATTAACTTTCGGCGGCTAACATTGTTCAATGTCGCCAGTGTGAGGTTTTGCTGTTGTAGCCAGTGGTGGGTGTAAGTATTGATGCGCTCCTGCCAGTCATCCTGGAACAGCACATCAGGTTGCGGTTGCAATTGTTGGCCTGACAGGAACATATCCAGTGCCGCTTTCGCGCTTTCAAAGACAGTAATGTCCAGATTGATACACAGCAGCCCGACAGGTTGCCCATTATCATCCCGCAGCACAGTGCTGATAGATCGCAGTTGGCGGCCATCCCAGTTGCGCTTTTGGTAAGGGCCAATCACGTGCGAATGCTGATCAAATTGCAGATCGCTGAGATTGGAGTCTTCCCCTAATTCGCGCTGTGAATAGTTATTAGCGATGTAAACCAGCTTTTGGCTGGCTAAGTCGTGGAGGGCCACTTCCGCATAAGGAGAAAAAAGTGTGGCTATCGCATCGGCAATGGGTTGGTATTGGCTGAGCATAGGGAACTTTTATTTGGAATAAAAAATCCATATTAGACTTTTTTTTCTAAAACACCATCGTTTATTGCGGACTGGGTTTACATTAATGGGAAGTGGGGGTGATATAATTCAGCAAAATGAATTATCGTCAGCATAATCACGAGAGGAGCGCGTATGGCCTTGCAGGAACAGCAACTTACCTTTGATCCCAGAGGGCATCAGCTCACCAATATCAATGTTTGGACGCCGGACAGTCAATGGCTGGCATATGATGTGCGGCCTAATGGCAGTACGTTTAGTGGTTTAACCATTGAGCGGGTTAATTGCATCACCGGTGAGATTGAAGTTATTTATCGCGCTCAGCATGGTGCTCATGTCGGTGTGGTGACCGTGAGCCCTGATAAGCCAGCACGCTATGTGTTTATTCATGGCCCAGAACACCCAGATAGTCACTGGCATTATGATTTCCATCACCGGCGAGGAGTGATTGTCACTGAGCTGGACAGAGAACTGGCGGTCACATTGGATGCCATGGATATTACGCCACCCTTTACTCCCGGCGCGCTGCGTGGGGGCAGTCATGTGCATGTTTTCAGCCCCGATGGCAGCCGCCTGAGTTTTACCTATAACGACCATGTGCTGCACGAACAAGACCCCGCTCTGGATTGCCGCAATGTGGGGGTGGCCTTGCCTCTGCATGGAGTCAATCCGCCTAAGCAACATCCGCGTGAATATGATGGCAGCCATTTCTGTGTGTTGGTGACTCGAACCACCCCCACGCCCTTGGCGGGCAGTGACCAAATAAACCGTGCTTATGAAGAGGGTTGGATTGGCTCGCAGGGTTATTTGAAAACGGACGGTACTCGCCAGCGTTGGGCATTGGCATTTATTGGCGACACGCTTTCAGCGCAGGGCGAAAAAATTCCAGAAATCTTTATTGCTGATTTGCCTGAGCATGACCGGGATTATGCCCGTGCGGGTGAAGAGCCACTTGAGGGAACCCAAACCACCTTGCCAGCCCCCCCCGCGGGCGTCAGTCAAAGGCGATTAACCTTTACCGCGCAGCGGCGTTTCCCAGGGCTGGCGACCAGCCCACGGCATTGGCTGCGGACTTCACCCGACGGCAGTGCCATTGCTTGTTTAATGAAAGATGATAAGGGGGTAGTGCAGTTGTGGTTGGTTTCACCAAATGGGGGTGAACCACGGCAACTGACATTCACGGAGGGAGGGATTCAGTCGGCATTCAGTTGGCACCCACAAGGACACAGCCTGGCATTTGTGTGTGATAACAGTGTGATGCAGTGTAATAGTACAACTGGCCAATTGCGGCGATTGACCGCGCGGAGTGCTGTTGCACCCATGGCGGATGCGGTGGTCTTTTCACCTGATGGCACTAAAGTTGCCTTTATGCGGGAAATTGACGGCTTAGCGCAAATCTTTACCGTCAATGTAGACTAACTTATGGTGCTGGCGTGTCTGTAAGGTGAGCTGCTGATTGATTCTGCGCCTCGGACTGGCGGATGCGCTCACGTGGGGAGTTAGTCATTTTATCTTCGCTGTCGGACCGCAAGTAATCATACGGCAGAAGCAGGGTATCCATCACCGCTGAGAAAGGTAAGTCCACCGCGAGTAAAGGCCGCAGTGCCCAGCCCGTATTATCATCTTTGAGCATCGCCACATTGGCTTCAGTGCCGGAGTAGTAACCCTGGCTGCTGCTGGTGTGTGTCATAATACTGGAACAACCGCTGGATAACAGTAGCGAACAGCCGGTAACAAAAGGGATAACTGTGTTTTTCATTGTTGTATTCAGCTCTCATTATACCGGGGAGTAACAAGTTACAGCGATTAACACGACACCAGTGTCAGTTTTTGTCTTGTTTTTTTACACTCTCTTACAGACGGCGGCTAGAGTCAAACATTCAATTTTGATAAAAATTCCACTTAAGTCTAAGTTATAGCAAAGCATTTATCGAATAATTACATTAAATAAAATTCTTATTGAGAGTTTTCTTGTGAATTTTTTTTGATTTTGCTCTTGAAAAGAAGATAGCTGACCTCATTTTATTATCAGGTCAGAGAGAATACGCCGACAGGGTATTCAGACCAACAGCCTGTCCAGAGTGGAAGGCTTAATAAAAAATAGGATAACACCCTTGCTAATATATTTAGGAGGCAGTTTTTATGCGTAATTCAGAGCTTGCACCACTGTATCGTTCAGCTATCGGTTTTGACCGGTTGTTTAATCTATTAGAATCCGGCCAGAGCCAAAGTAATGGCGGCTATCCTCCTTATAACGTCGAATTGGTTGATGAAAACAACTACCGCATTGCGATCGCGGTGGCAGGCTTTTCAGAGCAGGAACTGGATATCGTCACACAGGATAACATGTTGATTATTCGTGGTTCTCGTGCCAGTGAACCTGCACAGCGGACTTATTTATATCAAGGTATCGCTGAGCGCAATTTTGAGCGTAAATTCCAGTTGGCTGAGCACATTAAAATTAAAGGTGCCAATTTAGTGAATGGTTTGTTGTATATCGACCTTGAGCGTTTAGTTCCTGAAAGTTTAAAACCACGCCGTATTGAAATTAAGTAATTAGGTTAGTAAATGTTTTTTTAATAATGTGAATGAGTCACCTTATTCATAACTGAGCCAAGTCTGCCGTAATCGGGGACTGATCGGCTTTCTATTATCTCGCTTCAAAGAAGGAGTTATATATGCGTAATTATGATTTGTCACCTTTACTTCGTCAGTGGATTGGTTTTGATAAATTAGCCAGCTCAATGCAAGGCGGTCAGGATTCTCAGGGGTTCCCGCCATACAATATTGAGAAAACTGACGATAACCATTATCGCATCTCACTGGCATTGGCCGGTTTTAAACAGAGCGAACTGGATATTGAAGTGGAAGGCCCGCGTTTGACTGTTCGCGGTAAGCCAACACCGGCTGAAAAACAGGTTGAATACCTGCATCAAGGCCTGGTGCGTAAAGAGTTCTCGCTGACCTTTACGCTGGCAGAGCATCTGAATGTTGATAATGCTCAATTTGAAAATGGCCTGCTGCACATTGACCTGTTGCGCCAGGTACCAGAAGCACTGCAACCACAGCGTATCAGCATTGGCAGTGCCGCTCCCCAAGAGCGCCAAGTATTAGATAATCCGGTTGCAACCGAGCAATCTGAACAGCAGTAATTATGATGACCGGTACCCCACTCCGGGGTATCGGTAAAGATTACCCTCTCCTTGTTTTGTCCTTTTAGTATTAAACTTTTCCGTGTTTGTTTTTTCACCGGAGAGATTCCCCGCTCTCCGGTGTATTTTGTGGTGCATCCCACATTCACTTTGCTCTCCTTCTGACAGAATCCTTACTAATTATAAGAATTTAAGGCCATGTATGACATTAATGATAATTCGGATGGCCGACCGGTTTTTAAACTTAGGCAAGGAAGTGATTTATGAGTGCTATCGCCCTTACCGTCAGTATGTTGGCGCTGGTCGCCGTATTGGGGTTATGGATCGGTAATTGGAAAGTCTATGGTGTGGGGTTAGGTATCGGCGGGGTGCTATTTGGCGGCATTATCGTGGGCCATTTTGCACAAACTTACGAGCTGGTTCTTAATGGAGACATGCTGCATTTTATTCAGGAATTTGGCCTGATTCTGTTTGTTTACACGATTGGTATTCAGGTGGGGCCGGGCTTCTTTTCCTCACTGCGGGTCTCGGGGTTGCGGCTTAATTGCTTTGCCATTCTGATGGTGATTGTCGGCGGGCTAGTGACCGCGATTATCCATAAACTGTTTGCGGTGCCACTGCCTATCATTCTGGGCGTATTTTCAGGTGCGGTAACTAACACCCCGGCTCTGGGGGCAGCACAGCAAATCCTCACTGATTTAGGCTCGCCACCTCAATTGGTCAGCCAAATGGGGATGGGTTATGCCATGGCCTACCCGTTCGGCATTTGCGGTATTTTGCTGGTGATGTGGTTGATCCGTTTATTCTTTAAAATCAACGTCGATCGTGAAGCAAAAGAGTTTGATAGCAGTCACGGGCAGAACCGTGAGTTGCTGCAAACTATGAACGTGGCGGTGCGTAACCCTAATCTGCATGGGTTATCCGTACAGGATGTGCCGCTACTGAACAGTGATGAGGTGGTCTGTTCCCGCTTGAAACGCGGTGACTTGCTGATGGTGCCGTTGTCAGCCACCGTGATTGAACTGGGTGACTATCTGCATTTGGTCGGGCAGCGCGAAGCTTTGGAGAAAGTGCGGCTGGTGGTCGGGGAAGAGGTTGATGTTACCTTGTCTACGGCCGGCACAGCATTGCAAACCGCCCGCGTGGTGGTGACTAACGAGGCTGTGCTAGGTAAAAAAATCCGTGACCTTAATCTGAAACAAAAGTATGACGTGGCGATCACCCGTTTAAACCGTGCCGGGATTGAGTTGGTCGCCAGCAATAGTGCCAGCTTGCAATTCGGTGACATTCTTAATCTGGTCGGTCGTCCGGAATCTATTGAGGCCGTATCCGCTGTCGTAGGCAATGCGCAGCAAAAACTACAACAAGTTCAAATGCTTCCGGTCTTTATTGGCGTCGGTCTAGGGGTGCTGTTAGGGTCAATCCCACTCTTTATTCCGGGGTTCCCGGCTGCCCTGCGTTTAGGTTTGGCGGGGGGCCCGCTAGTGGTCGCGCTTATCCTTGGGCGTATTGGCAGCATCGGCAAGCTATATTGGTTTATGCCGCCGAGTGCTAACCTGGCGCTGCGTGAGCTGGGGATTGTGCTGTTCTTGTCCGTGGTTGGGTTGAAGTCTGGCGGTGATTTCATCAATACACTGGTCAATGGTGATGGGCTGGCGTGGATTGGCTACGGGGCGATGATAACCGGCATACCGCTACTGACCGTGGGTATTTTGGCGCGCATGTTAGCCAAAATGAACTATCTGACACTGTGCGGCATGTTAGCCGGTTCAATGACTGACCCTCCGGCATTGGCCTTTGCCAATGGTTTGCACCCCACCAGTGGTGCTGCGGCACTGTCTTATGCAACGGTTTATCCGTTGGCGATGTTCTTACGAATTATGTCGCCGCAGATACTCGCCGTGCTGTTTTGGACACTGTAGCGGGTGGTTTGGTCGGCAGCTATGGCAATGACTAAGTGGAAAGGATAGGCCGAAGAGTAAAGCGTCCGCGCCAAGGATGGCGCGGCTCGAGCCCCCAGGGAAGGGTTTACGGCGTCTTTACGATCGGCCTGTTCTCTCCACTCTTACTCTGTTATTGAAGCTAAGAATGGCTGTTTTACTTTGCTTCCTGATACGCCAACTCAATTTCTTCGGCCAGGATCGCCACACCTTTTTCGATATCTTCCGGTGCCGGGACATAATTCATCCGCATGCACTGGTGGGTATGCGGCCAGTCATATTCCAGACCGGGGAAGAAGTAGTGGCCCGGCACCATCAACACCCCGCGTTTTTTGAGGCGTTGATACAACAGTTCGGTGCTGATCGGTAAATCTTTAAACCACAGCCAGAGGAATATCGCCCCTTCCGGTTTGTGGATCAGGCAGCGTTCAGGCGGTAAGTATTTGCGCAGGATAGCAATAGTTTGCTGTACCCGTTCAAAATAGAATGGCCGGATGACCTCGTTGGATAAACGCAATAAATCACCACGCTCAATCATTTCGGCGGCAATCGCTGGCCCCAAACTCCCCGGTGACAAACTGATAATGCCATTCATATTAGTGATAGCCGAAATGACTTTCTCATCGGCAATCACTATCCCGCAGCGCGAACCGGGTAGGCCTAGCTTCGACAAGCTCATGCACAGAATGATATTTGGGTTCCACAGCGGTGTGGCTTCGGTAAAGATAATGCCAGGGAAGGGCACGCCATAAGCGTTATCAATCAATAACGGAATATCACGTTGCTGAGCAATTGCATCCAGGCGAATCAACTCTTCGTCAGTAATTACATTGCCCGTCGGGTTAGTGGGCCGTGAGACACATATCAGGCCAATATCATCGGTAATATTGAGGTGTTCAAAATCGACGTGATATTTGAATTGCCCTTCTGGCAATAGCTCAATATTGGGTTTGGCAGAGACAAACAAATCTTCGTCGAGGCCCGCGTCGGCATAACCGAGATACTCTGGTGCCAGCGGGAATAATACCCGCCGACGGTTGCCATCGGCATAGCGGCCAGCGAATAAATTAAATAAGTAGAAAAATGCGCTTTGACTACCATTTGTCAGTGCAATGTTCTGTGGCTCAATTTGCCAACCTAGCTCATCGCGCAGCATTTTTGCGAGTGCTTTTAGCAGCAGATCTTTCCCTTGTGGCCCGTCATAATTGCACAACGCCTCGGTTAATTGCCCGCGTTCCAGCATGTCCTGACAAAGTTGCTGAAAGTATGCATCCATCTCAGGAATATGCGCCGGATTACCCCCACCAAGCATGATAGAACCTGGAGTCCTCAGGCCATCATTGAGGTCGTCCATCAGTCTGGTGATACCCGCGTAGCGGGTGAATTTGTCGCCGAAAAGTGAAAACTTCATAAATGAAAATTTATTGTTATCCGTAAGTGAACAGCTACCATACTCGCAGATAAAAGCGGACGCAATGCGGAAAGAATTCTTCCTGCCGAGTGAAAATATCGGCAGGGAGTGTTATTGCAAAATAATAAACTGGATTACTCTTTTTTGTCTCCGACCCAAACTACCAAGACTTTATCGCCCTGATGTTGGCGACTAAAAGCATAGTAATCAGCGGTTTGTTGCGACTGCTGCACACCTGCACCAATCGCTGGGTGACGGGCGCGGAACTGACTGACTTTTTGCCAGTGTGCCAACAGCGCACCTTTTTCTCCTGCCAATTCATTCCAGTTCATATCCGAGCGGGTTCCTTGCAACGGATCAGACCCGGTAGGGCCGAATTCCCGCCCGCTCTCATCACCATAGAAGATTTGTACTGCCCCTGGAGCCAGCAGCAGCAGATCACCCGCACGTTGCTGTTTCACCAAGGATTGTTGCGCGTCATCTTTAAAGAATAGCCGGGTATCATGGGATGAAATGTAACTTAACACGTTGAAACCCTGTAGCTTATCGGCCATTTGCTGATATGTGCCATCAATGGATGAGAAGCAGGTCAATGCCTGTTTAGCTTGATCCTGAAAATCAAAGTTAATCATGGCATCGAAGCCGTTTTGGTAATAATCACTCTTCATCACCCCGTGGCCCCAAGCCTCTCCGGTCATCCAGAATGGCAAGTTATCCAGCGCCTGATCCGGATGAGCCGCTTTCCACTCGGCCAGAGCCGCCGCGCTTTGCTGCTTTAGTTGCTGCCAGGCGGGCTTCTCGACATGCTTGGCGGTATCAACACGAAAACCGTCGATACCATAATCGCGAACCCATTGGCTCAACCAATGAGTGAGGTAATCACGTGGTGTGGCACCGGCAATTTCGCGCGCGGCAGTATCGGGTTTATGGCGGTAAAACACCGGCAAACCACTGGCTTGGGTGGATTCAGTTTTGATGTCCGGCAGGAAGGCCAGCGACATAGTCAAATCGTCATAGCCGGGGGAGTCATAATCACCAATATCGGTGCGAACCCATTTCTTACCCCACCAATTATCCCATGCGGCTTTATCACTGAAATTGATGTAATCATTAAAACTATGCCAGGTTTGCCCTTTGCCGGGGGTCCAGTCCGTCCAGTTTTTACCCAGTGTTTTTTCCAGCTGATCGCCTTGCAGATACAGCGCGCCGAACTGGTAGCTCTGCATATCTGCCAGAGTGGCATATCCCACATGATTCATTACTACATCAAATAGAATGCGGATACCGCGCTTATGGGCTTGCTCAACCAGTTTATGCAAATCCTGTTCGGTGCCCATGTTGGCATCCAGGCGAGACCAATCCAGACCGTAATAACCGTGATAGGCGTAATGCGGGAAGTCACCTTTGGTACCGCCGCCGACCCAGCCGTGAATTTGCTCCAGCGGGGAGGTTATCCACAGCGCATTGACCCCAAGCTGTTGCAGATAATCAAGTTTTTCGGTTAGACCAGCCAGATCCCCGCCGTGGAAGGTGCCGATTTCCTGCATGCCATCGCTGTGGCGGCCATAGCTGTGGTCATTGTCCGGGTTGCCGTTTTTAAAACGATCCGTCAGGGCAAAATAAACCGTGGCATTTTGCCAACTAAAGGGCGCAGCTTGCTGGGTTTGGGCTGATTCCAATAACAGTAAGCCGCCACTCTCAGGGCTGGGTTGCAGGGTGATTTTGCCGAGGGAAACTTTTGTGGTTTGGCCAGAGTAGAAATCCCGCACCATTTCGCCTTCAGCGAAGGTCTTGCTGACATCAATTGTCACCGGTTTGCCATCCCAGCGCTGGCAACTGTGAGCGACGACTTTGACGGCTTCCGCTACCGGTTCTTTGATGCTCAAAGTGAGTGTGGGGGTGCCGCTGCGGGTATCAATCCGCACCTGATATTGGCCATCGCGGAACAGTTTCCACTGGATATCGGCCTGATTTTGGCAAGGTTGCAGCGAAAATGTTTGATTCAATTTTACTGGGCCAGTGGGCTGCCAGCACTGTTTATCTTGATGAAATTTAAGAAGATACTCCCCTTTGGTGAGCGCGCTGCTGCTCAGGAAAACGCCGTTATCTTGTTCAGTAAACACCGGGAAATGGGGGAGTGACCAGTTCGCCATCACTGCCGGTGACAAAACCAGTAGCAGAGGGAACGTAAGATATTTCATAACGCGTCTTCCTTGGGTCTGAGAAACGTATAAAGTTTTATGAATATCAGAGTGCCAGATGGCGAAGAAATAGCCTCATCCCTGAGCAGTTTTTATAGGGAGGAGGGCAGCGGATGAGGGGGGTTTGGCCCGCAAGCAGGCCTGTGGAATAATTTATGCTTGTTTTAATACCTGCGGGTTGACGCAGTTTTCTGTGACAGTGCCTGTCAGTGCCGCAATCAGGTTATCTACCGCGCAGGCCGCCATGTTGTAGCGGGTTTCATGGGTGGCGGAACCAATATGTGGCACAGCAACCACATTAGGTAATTTGAGTAATGGTGAATCGACTGGCAGAGGCTCTTGTTCAAATACATCCAGGCCCGCACCATGAATCGTGCCATCTTGCAGCGCAGCAATCAGTGCTTGTTCATCCACTACTGGCCCACGGCCCGCATTGATCAAGATGGCGCTGGATTTCATTTTAGCCAGTTGCTCACGACCAATCATATGGTAAGTCTGTTCGGTCATCGGCAACGTAATGCAGAGGAAATCAACCTCAGCCAGCAAGGTATCGAGTGAGCAGCGGCGAGCACCAAAGCGCTTTTCGGCTTCTTCATGTGGGCGGCGGCTGGTGTACAGCACCGGCATGCTGAAACCAAAATGTGCCCGTTGGGCCAGCGCCATACCAATCCGGCCCATGCCGAGAATACCGATGGTTTTGTGGTGAACATCGACGCCAAACCAGTCATCACCAATGCTGTCTTGCCACTCACCGGCTTTCACGCGCTCCGCCAGCTCGACCACCCGCCGAGCGGTGGATAGCACCAATGCCATCATAGTATCTGCCACGGTTTCGGTCAGAACTGTCGGCGTGTGCATTAAGGCTATTCCGCGCTCTCTCAGTGCATCGACATCAAAATTATCATAACCGACAGAAATGGTTGAAACAGCTCGCAGCTCCGGTGCGCGTTCCAAGAACGCCTGATCAATTTTACCGCCAGAACCAATAAGCCCCTCAGCTTGTTGCAGGGCAGATAATAGCCCGGGCTGATTATCCGAAGATAAACCATCAAAACTGTTCACAGTAAAATATTGTTCTAAACGCTGATGCAGATCGGCAGGAATACGTTTGTACAGCACGATAGATGGCTTCATCACAACCTCAATGACTTTGGGTAAATAGGATTAATATTAAGGTTTAAAGCCAGAATAACAGCAACTCCCGGTGCGGGATCAAGCGCTAATCACCCTTATAATGTTACGACCAATTAAAAAACCAACCTGTTTGGGCAGGTTGGCTCTCATTATTTATTATGCTTCGTGGCTGGCGGCGTTGTTAACCGAAAAGCCAGGCGAGCGAATGGCCGCGCAACGTAGCGCGGTGATAATCGCCAGCGCTGGGGCAATGGCGTACAGCGTAAATAGCCAGTGAGCGGTGTTTTCGGCACCGGCGATCCCGCCGGGCGCATTAAGGCCGGAAAGGTTCGCCACCATACCTGCTATTGCCGCCCCCACTGCGGTGGCAAACATCTGTACCGTGGTAATTGAGGCCCCAGCAATATCTTTGTCTTCCTCAGCGGCTACTTGCAAAATGCGGGTTAGCAAGTGTGGCCAGCCAAAACCGATACCGAAACCCACTAATGTCAGCGCAATGGCGATTGGGCCCATATGTGGCCAACCGCCCAGTGAACTTACGGGCATCAGGATGGCAAGCGCAACTATCCCTACCAGCACAATAATTGGGCCGCTGATAATCGCCCAACGAACACCTGATTTCTTCCAGCCCGCACTCATGACCTCCGAAATTGTCCAGCCCGCCGCCATCGTGGCCGCGATATAGCCGGAAATCAGCGGTGATTGGCCGTGCAAGGTTTGTAGGAAGTAAGGGACAAAAATCTCGCAGGTAATGCCGATCGCCAGTAAAGAGATGGTGATATAGAGTGCGGCTAAGGGGGAGTTAAGGCGCAGCGCGCCTTTCGGCAGTAAACGCGAGGTGGCGCGGGATTCTATGCGCAATAGCAGCACCAACAGTAAGACTGCCAACACGATACCCACCAGATTCGTCAGGCCACTGCTGGCAATACTGCTGGCGGAAATGGTCAGGACAATCGCGGTTAATAGCACCAGTTGGGTTACCGGCAATGCCGAGGTGACGGCGGTGCTGGACCTGCCCTTCGGCAGAATACGCCAGGTGAAAATGGCATAAATCAGTGTCACGGGTAGCAATGTCCAGAAGGCAAATCGCCAAGCGTTCATTTCCGCAAATATTCCGCCAATTGCTGGGCCAATCAGTGTTGCCACCCCCCACATTCCTGAAATGAGCGCCATTGCTCTTGGCCACAATGATTGTGGAAATACCAGATTAATCATGGCGTAAGAAAGTGCGAACAGAAAACCGCCGCCTAAACCTTGCACGGTTCGGCCAACCAACATCATCGGCATATTCGGCGCCATGGCGCATAAAGCACTGCCGAGCATGAAGGTCAGTGAGGCAAATAAATATGCGCTGCGTGCGCCATAACCACTGAGTAAACGGGCAGAAAGCGCGGAACCGAGGATTGATGCGGTGACAAATAAAGTGGTGTTCCAGGCGTACAAATTCAGGCCATTAATCTCGAGCACCACCGACGGTAAAATTGTGGTGGCGATATAAATATTGATGGCGTGTAACACCACGCCGCCTGACAGGGCTATGGCAAAAGCCGCATTCTTGCCGGAGAACAAATCACTCCAACGGCTTGCATCATTCATTATCACGTTTTCCATCCTGCCAGAAATCTGGTTGTTGAGTGGGTAATGTTGTTACGATAAAGCCTTGTTACGATAAAATTAAACAAGGTAATTCTTGGAATAAGTTAGGTCAGTCGCTGATAATAAGTCAAGCATAAGCTTGTAAAATGTTATACTGACGATCATTCGTTAAAATAGAAAGCGCACCCATGATAGCGGGGAAGATATGAGTATCGACCATTCTACCAGTCAACCACAGTCTGTTGCTGAGCGTCTGTTGATGTTGCTGAAGACTCGCGGCCCTTTGCAAGCCACCGATGCGGGTAAGATCCTCGGCTCCACCGGGGAAGCAGCACGGCAACAATTTGTAAAATTGGCCAAAGACGGCCTGGTTGTGGCTGTTGCGCAGGCCAAAGGTGTCGGGCGGCCCATCCAACTTTGGCAGCTTACTGATGCTGGGAATGCGCGTTTTCCCGATGCTCACGGCGAGTTAACGGCGCAGTTATTACGGATGGTGCGCACCAAATTAGGCGAAGAAGCGCTTAATTTACTGATAGATACCCGTGAGCAGGAAACGCGTGATCTGTATTGTCAGGCGATGGAAGGGGCCAATAGTATTGATGAACGGGTCGAGCGGTTGGTGGCTATTCGCTCTCAGGAAGGGTACATGGCGGAATGCCAGACTCAAGCCGATGGTTCAATATTGTTGATTGAAAATCATTGCCCGATTTGTGCCGCCGCCACCAGCTGCCAGGGGTTTTGTCGGGCAGAATTATCAGTATTTCAGCAAGCTCTGGGCGTGCCGGTTGAGCGGATGGAACATATTTTATCCGGCTCCCGGCGCTGTACTTACCGTATTCAGTTGGAATAATTATGATGACCGGATGGCTACCACTAGAAAGAGAGTGCGGATAAAGCGCCAGGCGTTATCCGCAGGGAAATAATAAGAATTACAGTGGGCTCAAGGTGATTTCAACCCGGCGGTTCTGCGCTTTACCGGCGGCGGTGCTGTTGCTTGCTACCGGATTATCCGGCCTGTGATTCGCCGGTATAAGGATTGGTGGTACAAGCGGAAAGTGTCAGCGCGACAGAAACGGCGGCCACCGTGGCCAGAATGCGTTTTTTCATTAACTTTCCCTTAAATGGCATTCTATTTCGCGAAAAAGTAGATAACGTCGCCCAATAGCGGATTAATAAGTCATCTACCAATATTCAGTAAAGTTGCTGGTATTTATCTGCCCTCGTTATCCGGTAAAATGGGGGTGAATACCATTAAGAAAACTCTTATAGTGTTGCGCGGTAAGTATGAATGCAGCGTTTTCCGGTAAAAAAGCACAGAAAAGCGCATATTGCTGCGAAATATCACTGGAAAGCTTAACCATCAAAACTCCTCATGATAGAAGCCGATTTTTGTGGCTACCCGCGCTGCGGGTTGGCTTGGGGCGCGAAAACGTAACACTTTCACCCCGTGTTGTTGTAAGTAACGCGCCAATCCGTGAATTGCGGCACTCCCTGCTCCGCGCACACTACCTTCATCGTCTGGTATCAGCACATAGTTGGGATCAGTCGCAAAAAACTCGATATAGTAGTTCTCGTCACTATTTTCAAACGACTCATCTCTTCTGGCGGCCAAAAGGCTGACAATATCCCCCTGTAGCCTCACCGCGACATACAGATAATCATTATCAGAATCGAGGAATTCGCTATAGAGGGAATAACTGTTTGCCCGCCCGGCTTCGATAGTGCGGTCATGTTCCGCCCAGGGTTCATTAGTTATGTGGTAATTGACGGGGACTTCGCTGTAAAGGTCTGACCATGCGCCCACCGCAGCTAAGGCATCATCCATAAAGGCCGTACCAATATCTGGCCGAATAGGAACGGTGGTATCAAGAATATCGACATCAAAATATAAATTGGGGTGGATCACCGACTCATTATTCTCAAATACTCGAACGGCAGGTTGGGTGGTGGGATAATGATAAGAGGCCAATGAGAGTGAATAGGTTCCTAATGGTAAGCGCTGTGCGCCAGAAGGCGATTCAGTCGCCGTCGGGTTGTGTACCAAATAACGCGCATAGTTTAAGCGGGAATAATCGAATGCCTGAGATATTTGGCGGATGGTCTCTTCTTCCCCCAAATTACGCATCACTTCCCTGACTTCATTAATAAGGCGGCTTTCTGCCGCCTGGTCGTTAAGGGCATAACCGGTGGTATCATTTTCAAAGATTTGTGTTAATACCCGCCGTAATACATCCAGCGTCCAGTCGCGCAATGAATCGCCAAATAACAGGGTGAAATCAGCTAATACTCTAGAGACCCACTGTCGACAGTTTACATCTACATCGCGGGGATAGCGCTCGGAGAGGATATTATCCATCGACGTTTTACAAAATTGTGCTGTGGCGGGCAGTGTGAGTGCTTGATTATGTAATTGGGTGTCGATTTTGGCTAAAATCAGGGTCGGGCTACCACTATTTTGGGGTAAGGGCGGCAGTGGCTCAAGCAAGGATAGCTTGGTGCTAATCACTGTCGATTTATCTTTGTTATCATCTGAAAACCAATGTGTTACCTTGCCCCACAATTTATCACCCTGATTGCAGCGGCTGTGAGTAATATAATTATAAATCGCCAGCGCAGGAATAAAGGTACAACCTAAGGTTCCGGCAGTATCCCGTTCTGTTCTGCCAGAGTACGTATGAGGATATTCAGCATTGGCGGCCATCACTATTTTGTCAATAATCAGTGGTTGAGTTGTATTGTTATTAATAGTGAGTTGTGAATCCAGTAAGAATTCATTCAATGATACAGAGCTAATTTCGATGATAGGTGAAAGGTTAATTTGTTCAACTCCGCGGCTCTCCATATAATCTACGGCTACGCTGTGATTGTTAATATGGAATGTCAAGGATAAACGATTGGTGTCAGGGTGGAGAGGAAATACCAATGGCTCATTACCTTGTCGCCCAAAGAAAATAACCTCTTTCTTAGATAACCATATTATAGGCGTTTGTGGTAAACCAACCATAAAATCACTGGTGTTGTTAATATCGAAGCTCAACAAAACTTGTTTGTTTGGGTAGGTGATATTATTCCAGTGCGAGGCGAAAATTTCGGATAATGGCAGTGCCACTCTTTGGCGAATAACACAACGTTGAATACATCCTTGGGGGGGCATCTTTTTTACGGCAAGACTACTGATTTCGTTATCCATATAGATACTGGCTAAATCACTCTCTCCCATTGATTCTATTAAATTAAAGTAAGGTAAGTTGTAGCCGTCATTTTTATAAATAGTCGCCAACATGCCATCAGGAATATAAATTGACGAAACAGTGTCATTTTCAATTATTTCATCATCACGATCGAGAAAATCAATTTCCTCTCCGGGAGAAAAACACATTGATTTGCCTTGAAAGTCGCCCTCATTATACAAGCAAACTTTGGTTTGATGAAGCGGTAGGAAATATGGCTTATTAAGCAGTGTAGGTTTATTATGTTTTGTACAGTCTCTGTCTAATTCATGAGAGAGTATCGGCGAAGATAGTGTTATTAATAAAAGCAAGATGCAATTTTTAGTTTTAATGTTAAATTTCATGGTCTAGCCTCTCTTTTTTCTCCGAAAAGTGGGAAGGAATTAAAGATCACAGTTCATCATGCTGAAAACCAAGCTTCATTTTTACGCGGGCAGAGGGCTGTGAAATAACAGTGGATCGTAATGTTTCCCCCCCTTTTTCTTTCAGATAGCGCGCCAGCTCATGTACAGCTGCGGTGCCTGCTCCACGCACATTTCCTTCTGCATTTGGGGTCAGGACGTAACGGGGATCAGTTACGGAAACATCAATATAAAACGCATTGTTAGCATTTCCGGTGGCCGCACCTAGTACACTGACAATCTCTCCCTCAAGCTGTACCACCACAAACAGATAGTCATTGCTCGTGTTTTCCAGTTCGAGTAACAGTGAGGTGCTGGTGGTCCGTGCTGCGCTGATGGTGCGGTCAAGATCAGTGACAGGGTTGTCTTGTCGATCGAGGTTTAACGGGGTGAAAAGATAAATATTAAACCAATGCTCCATCACCTGGTGCGCGCGCGTAATAGATGACCTGTCTGTTGTGCTGGCATCAATAACCTCTACTGTAAACTGCAAGTCAGGTCTGGTTACCCATTGATTATTATTACGAATCCTGGCTGTAAGTGGTTCAGCGGGGTATTCATAAGATTGCAGAGAAAGTGAATATTCCCCTAATGGAAGGTTTTGCGCCGCTGCGGGCGATTCCGCCGTATCCAGATTATGCTCGACATAATTGGCATAGTTTAATTGAGCATATTGAAATGCACGGGTGATTTGCCGGGTGGTTTCTGCCAATCCTAATTGTTGGATAATGGCACGGACGCCATTGACCAGATGATCTTCAGTGGCCACATCAGTGCCCGCATAGCCTGTAGCGTGTTCCCCATCAATTCGCGTGACAACATCCTGTAGTTGCTCTGGTGTCCAGTGCTGCAAAGAATTGCCGAATAGCAGGGTAAAATCAGCTAATACACCAGATACCCACTGAGGGCAGTGTTCATCAGGGCTGCGTGGATAGCGGGCGGCGAGGATATTCTCTATTGACGTTTTACAAAATCGCGCTGTAGCCGGTAATGTCAGCGCCTGATGATGTAACTGCATATTGATTTTGGTTAAGGTTAAACTGAGTGGATTGGCTTGGCAATTATTGCTTTCAGGTGGGATGGATTGGGGCGCAAGTAATGGGGTGCTTGCCGCTATTAATATTGAGTTTTTTTGATTATCACCGGAGTACCAATGTGATAATTGACGCCACAATTTATCTGCCTGATCACAATGGCTATGTGTAACATAATTATAAATCGCTAATGCGGGAATAAATGTACAGCCCAATTTCCCTGTGATATCTCGTTGTGTTCGGCCCTGTTCGTAAGACTTAGCACCGGCACTTTCCATTTCTACCACTTGATATTGGTCTTTAGAATATAAGCAAACTTCTCTATTGTTAATATTATCGGCAATAACTAATGGGGAGCATGTTATTAAGAAAATTAAAACTGTTTTGGGGGTTATAAATATCCTTATCATCATTAATCCCTCACTGATTCCGACAGGAAAATAGGTTCAGGAATAGGGTAATACGGTTGGGCTCTCGATACGGTTATTAAAATTTGTCAGATGCAAGGAGAATTAAAGAAGGGGTGAGTTAACTGGGCGTTGCCAATGCAGAGTTAGAATTGTGTTTTTGGTTTCAACATTATAGGTTTTCCCGGCCACGGTAAAACCCTGTTTACAATAGAAGTCGTAGGCGCGTTGATTTTGTTGGTAAACCTCTAGGGTCAGGGCACTGAAGTGTTGTTGCGTGTAGCTCATCAAGGCGTGGCCTATTCCCTTACCATGGAAAGGTTGAGCGACGAATAATGCCCCTACCAGTTGTTCTTCCAGAATGCTGATAAACCCTGCAATCGGGCTATCACCACCCGTAGTTTTTGGGTGTAAATAGACCCAAGTGCGGGCCGCGGGAAGGTAAGTATCTCGCACCAACGGGGCGCTCTCGTGCCAATATTGCTCGGTAACAAAAGGGTGCGCAGCAATAGTGCTGGCCAGCCACAATTGCATCACGGCACCAAGATCGTCCGGTTGGTAAGCTCTTATCATTTTACCGCATTATCCGGGTGGCAAAAGCAGCTTGCCAGATGATCGTTCACCAAGCCGCTGGCTTGCATAAAGGCATAGCAAATAGTCGAGCCGATAAACTTAAAACCTCTTTTTTTGAGGGCTTTAGACATCGCATCTGAGATTGGCGTCGTTGCCGGGCATTCCGCCAAACACCACCAATGGTTAATTTTGGGTTCGCCGTCGACGAAACCCCAGATAAAACGCGAAAAATCTTCGCCGTTGGCTTCCATTGCCAGATAGGCCTGCGCATTGGTAATAATCGCCTGAATTTTACCCCGATGGCGGATAATGCCGCTATCCAGCACCA
>NZ_JBLWEX010000249.1:0-21449 GCF_048323875.1 Yersinia sp. LJYL362 | reverse complement strand
TTTCTTTGTCCAATTCCAGCTTATTGACCAAATCTAATACATTCCAGAAACGAACTTTAAACCCATTGGTGGCCGCATTTACCCCTAAAGCCGTGGCTAAATGCGTTTTACCTGTACCAGGACCTCCTGTAAGTATCCCACCAAAACGGCCCATTCATTTTTAGAGGTCTTCCGACATACTGATTATGTCACCTGAGGAGATTGCTATGCGTAAGATCCGATTCACCGAGCACCAGATCATTGCCGTTCTGAAATCTGTAGAAGCTGGTCGAACCGTCAAAGATGTGTGTCGTGAGGCTGCTATTTCTGAAGCCAGCTATTACAACTGGAAGGCGAAATATGGCGGGATGGAAGCCGCTGATATCAAAAAGATCAAAGATCTTGAAGACGATAATCGTCGTCTGAAGCAGATGTTTGCCGATCTGAGTCTGGAATGCCGGGCGCTGAAAGACGTCATCGAAAAAAAGCTTTAAAACCAGCGATAAAGCGTGAGCTCGTCAACTATCTGACCACGCAATTTACGATGAGCATACGCCAGGCATGCAGGACGTTATCGCTAAGCAGGACGGTGTTTCGTTATCAACCGGATACGCGACGTGATGAAGCGGTGATCCAGAGGCTGACCGAGGTCGCTGAGCGCTATCCCCGCTACGGTTTTAATAAGCTTTTTCAGGTACTTCGCAGGCAGGGGCACGTCTGGAACCACAAGCGTGTCCACCGGATTTACTGTCTTCTCAAACTGAATTTTCGTCGTAAGGGTAAACAACGCCTGCCGGTACGCAATCCGGCTCCGCTGGCAACGCCGGAAGCACTCAACCAAAGTTGGTCGATTGATTTTATGCACGACGCGCTGACATGTGGCCGACGTTTTCGGACTTTCAACGTGGTGGATGATTTTAACCGTGAAGCTCTGGCGATAGAAATTGACCTGAATATCCCGGCGCAGCGTGTCGTGCGGGTGCTGGACAGGATAGTGGCAAACCGTGGATATCCGCTGAAGATGCGGATGGATAACGGGCCGGAACTGATATCACTGGCGCTGGCGCAATGGGCTGAAGACCATGGTGTGATGCTGGAATTTATCAAGCCGGGTAAGCCAACACAGAACGCGTTTATCGAACGTTTTAACAGGACGTACCGGACAGAAATACTGGATTTTTATCTGTTCAGAACCCTGAATGAAGCACGGGAAATCACAGAGCGTTGGCTGGCTGAATATAACAGCGAACGACCTCATGAATCCCTGAATAACCTGACGCCGGAAGAATATCGGCTGATGGCTGAGAAACCGGAAATCTCAAAAAGTGCCTGGAACTAAAGCTGGGATACTTACAATCATTGTGACATTATTGAAACAGGCAATGAATCATTTAGGTTCAAAAACTGGTCTTAAAGTGGCGCACTTTTAAAGCATAACTGTGGCTCACTTTTAGACCATAATTGACAGTTGTAAGCACTCTATTGGAAAGATGAAGCCCGCATAGCGGTACGGGCTTCTGATTCCGTGGATTAGCTTGATGGTTTAGACCGGCCATGGATACATTATTCGGTCTATTTTAAGGCGCCGCTATTATTTTCCTGGTTATTATTTATCAGCTTTTATGGTGTGAATCTCTGACTTATGCAAACGGAGGTTCTTTTCTTAAAATTTTATCAATAACATCTAATACGCCGGCGTCATTATTCGAACCGGCCTGATATTTCGCTATTTTTTTAATACGATCTGGCGCATTTGCCATTGCAAATCCAAAACCGGCATGTTGCAACATTTCAATATCATTACCCCCATCACCAAAAGTCACGACTTCTTCATCTTTCACACCCCATATATTTTGGAGTAATTTAATACCATTGGCCTTATGTACACCGGGTATGATCAGGTCAACGGAACCATGACCACTGGACACTGGGGTTACAATATCGCCTAATTCAGCCTCAATGAATGTCATAAAGTCAGCTAATTTCTCATCGGGCAAACTGATTGCAAACTTGAATGCGGGTTCTTCGATTTGGCTGAAGTTATCAACAATTTTAAGTCGATGGTAATATTGACTCATGGTGGTGTAGAAAGCATTATCAGATGAGCTCAGCATGCAAGCACCATCCTTTCCACAAACTATGATATCAAGATGAGGTATTGGTAAGATTGTTTTTAGCACTTTGTCACAGTTTTCATCCGGTAATGCGCCGCAAAAAATTTCTGTATTTTCATTGCTTACGTAGGCACCATTTTCAGCAACAAATGCGATTTCATCAGCGATATCGGGAAAGAATGAGATGAGCTGGTAATATTGATTGCCACTAGCAACAACAAATTTTATTCCATTATCTTTTAATCGAGAATATTGCGCGCTAAACCGTTTCCTATCAAAATTCATCTGGTCGTTAAGAAAGGTTCCATCCATATCAACGGCAACGATTTTAATACTCATTCTGTTTCCCTCTTTAACATATTGAAGATAGTAGTTTGATAGAAAATATCTTAGCGTTATTTATCTAAAAAAAAGCTAGCAAAGTTTGCTAGCTGGTAAAGTTACCATACTCAGTCACAATTTTTCTCTTTAGAGACATCTTTAAAAATAAGTTTCCGCTGTATCTATTTTTGATGCGGTTATTCGTCGCTGGTATATTTCAGCTTAAATGCCCCGACGGCAATAACAAGGAATGTCAGTGCCATCATGGTGAACGCGGTGTAAAGATCAGTTAAGTGGGCAATAAAACCAATCAGCGCTGGCCCGCCGAGAACACCGAAGTAACCCAGTGTTGCAACCATAGCAACAGACATATTGACCGGCATGACTTTTTCCTGGCCAGCCAGCGTTATCAGCACCGGAACAATATTGGCGGCCCCAACGCCGACCAGCGCGAAACCAAACAGTGTGAATTTCCAGTCGGGGATAATGACCGCAACCGCATAACCCATCATGGCTATGATACTGCTGAGAACCAGTACGCGTTTACGCCCCAAAAGGCTGACAACTTTATCGCCAGTGAAACGCATGATTGACATCGTTCCACCAAAAATTGCGAATCCCCAACCTGCATGTGTTATATCAAGGCCCCGATCATTTGTGAGAAAAACGCCGCTCCAATCTAATACTGCACCTTCCGCCATAAAACAAATCATGCACATCAATGCCATTAACACGAGTCGGAAATTGGGTCTTGGTTTTGTTATTGCTGGCCCAGTAGGTTCTTTATGATCTCCAAAGGGGATTAATTCATTGAAAACCGTTGCGGTAATAATAGCGATGACTGTAATGGCAATGAATGTCACTGGGAGAGGCATCAAGCCAAGCGTAAATAATGTTGCTCCACCACCGGCACCAGCAATTGAACCAACACTGAATAGGCAATGAAAACCTGACATTAATGGTTTATCAGATGATTGCTCAACCAGTGAGCCTTGGACATTGACCGCCACATCAGCCAGACCAATTCCTGCACCAAAGAAGAATAAACATAAAGCCATTAAAGGGAATTGATCAATGATTGCCAGGGGAGGCAGGAATATACAAGTTAGGGCGATACCTAATAACATGATATTTCTGCAACCAAAACGGCCGATAAGTCTCCCGGAGAAAAGCATGGCAAGTAGTGAGCCAGTTCCCAGGCAAAGTAGCAATAATCCTAGTGAGCCAGCATCAAAATGCAGACGATTTTGTGCGTAGGGTACGAGCGAAGCCCAAAGGCCCATAGCAAACCCAGCGACAAAGAATATTGCCCGTGTAGCGGAGCGTTTCGCATATGTATCCAGAGTGGCATCGAGTGTAGAGCTAGACATTCAGTAGTTACCTTTCTCTGGTGTGTGGTTGAAAAACGAGTTAGTTATGTAAAAGCACTTATTAAAAGACTTATATTAAGTCATAAAATATAATAGTGGCACTCAGGAAGTCAAGGACAATCTTGCCAAGGACAGTGTTTGCTCGCGGGAACTCAATTAAAGATAGAATGTGAGCACAGAGATGAGATTTTTAGTGTTAAGGTTGGCGTTCCAACAGCATTGGCGTGGGGCAGGGTTAGCGGTTAAAAACTCTAAAGTTATTGTAGGCATCAAGGGTATATTCTGATATGCCATTATGATAATCAGATTTTATACAATCGCGATAAACAAAATGAGGAATATGTTTGCTGTCAAACCTTTTTAATAACTCAATAGCTAGCGCATCAATACATGTTTGATTGATGTTATTACCTGATATAGCTATGGTGGCTGGATTAATAATTGCAATTAAAGATGACGTGATATGGATAAGTCTTTCAAACTCGGGGGTATGATGAATATGGGTATTTTCCCCAGTGATTAAATTGTCATAGAAGGGCAGTTTTGATACCTCCCCCGCAAATTGACTTGCCCCACGTAGCATTTTTCCAGAAATAACCATGCCACAACCTGCGCAATGTCTTGGGGGCATAAAAATGTAAGCTATAGGGTCATTTATATCGCGGCAGTCATTTCGATAGAAGCCAAATGCTGTATAATTCATATCATTGCCCACTTGGACAAAAATACCCAATTGAGTATTTAACCGCTCAGCAATATCCAACCCTTCTAAGTGGGTAATATCGCAAGTCAGGACTTTTCCATCGACGACAACGCCCGGGAGACCAAGGCCTAATGCTTTGATATTAGGATGTTTATCTATAACTTCTTGAATGTGGTTAATTAATATTTCCACTGTCAGGTTATTATAGATTTCATTATATTCTTGAATTTTTTTGCCATCGGCAGAGGTGAGATAAGATGAAATAACACCACTGTCATTTGTGCCTTCAGCATAGACACTTAATATACTAAAATAATTTGGGTTATATATATACCGTTTGGCTGGCCGGCCACCGCGTGATTCATCCAGAGATTCCTCGATAACTTCTCCTTCAGTGCACAATTCATTCAGTATTGTGCCACAGGTTGCTAAGCTTAACCCCGTTTGAGCGGATATATCACCTTTAGTTGCAGATACCAGTGATTTTAATGCACCAGTAACCAGCATGATGTTTTTTTTCTTCATCTGTCTGGTGGTATTAATCAGCACTGTAGTCATTTTTTTTACCCATAATTTAACTGGAAGAAATATAACATGTTCGTATTTATGAATAAATAATTATCATGGCCTTTACCGGATGTTACAGTGTTTGAAATGAGTGATAAGCCCCTTATGCGGGTTGAGAGATATTGGCAGCATTAGGTTTAAGTTAACTGCGATGGATGAGAATAATATATGACGAGTAAAAAAAGAGGGATGGGGTACATCGCCATCGTGGTTGATGATTACGATAAAGCGATTGAATATTATACTGAAAAATTGGGTTTCTTTTTGAGAGAGGATGAGCCGCAACCGGGGAAGCGCTGGGTATCGGTTTCACCAACAGAAGATAGCGAATGCTGTTTATTGTTGGCTCGTGCATCTAATGATTATCAAGCGACATTTATTGGCAATCAATGTGGTGGACGCGTCTTCCTTTTTCTTGAGACCGAAGACTTCTGGCGTGATTATCAATTAATGAAGTCGAAAGGGGTAACGTTCTGTGAGGAGCCGCGCAAAGAAGCCTATGGTATGGTTGTGGTTTTTGAAGATATCTACGGCAACCGCTGGGATCTCTACCAAAAATAGAACTAACATTGCCGATGAGAAAGTATAGCCCACATTATGCGGGCTGTAGAACCAGTCACTGACTAAAACCCTGATATTGGCAAATGGTACATTAACGGTAAAAACTGAAACGGTAAAAACTGACAGCACTAATAGTATGTGATAGGCAAAACATTGGTATAAGCGAAAGAGTAAAGATTTCGAAAATAGAGCTGCACTTATACCGATATTTATCTGCAAATCATCATATCTACCCCCCAAAGTAGCGTTCAGTATGATAGGAATAAAGCTATGTTAAAGATTATCTCGGTGAGAGATCACCCAGATTATAAAGATAAAGCTATCCATTATTTTCAGGATAAGTGGGCCACAGAAGAAACCCAAATGCTTTATCAAGACAGCATTACGCATTGTATTGGTGCCAAAAAACCGTTGCCACAATGGTATTTGATGGAGCTCAATACAGAGATTATTGGTTGTGCTGGACTGATTACTAATGATTTTATCAGCCGGATGGATCTGTACCCTTGGCTGTGCGCGCTCTATATTGAAGAGCACTTTCGCGGGCATGCTTATGGTGAGCTGCTGATAAAACATTTGGCTGAAGAGGCCAAAAAAATCGGTTTCGACGAATTACATTTATGCACGGACCATATTGGTTTCTATGAAAAATATGGTTTTACTTTTACCGGGATCGGCTATCACCCATGGGGTGAGTCTTCACGAATTTATTCTCTGTCACTGATTTAATTGGAGTAGTGAAAAGAGCAAAAGGAGATTGTTGTGAATATCAATAAGGTTACATTGCAACGGGTCTATGATGTTGAACCACCTTATCAGGCCAATACTTTCTTGGTTGACCGGTTATGGCCGCGTGGAATCAGTAAAGCACGCCTGGAAGGGGTTGTATGGCTAAAAGAGGTTGCGCCGGATAACGCATTACGGCAATGGTTTCATCAACATTTGGATTGGCCGGAATTTGTCATGCGCTATCAGACCCAACTTAATAACTCTTCGGCTTGGGAACCTTTGCTGGCGGTGTTGAAACAGCAACCGATCACGTTGCTATATGGCAATCGCGATGCACAAAATAATCAGGCAATAGTTTTGCGTGATTTTCTGCTCGATAAACTGTAGATCTTTAATTTTACTGACTATATGGAATCAATCAGTAGTGTACGTTTCATTATTTAATAGAGGTTTGATATTTATCTTAGCCGTGCTTGGGTTAAATTCAGTCCGTAGGTGTGTTTATCAAACTACGGACTGAATACCTTATTTAGCCTACTGATTTCTGTTCATACAACTCAGCAGATTGTATTGTTTTAGCTCCGGTTTCTTTGGCGGGCATATCTAAGTGTTCAGCGGCAACCTCTCGGGCGCGTTTACGTAAACTAAACCAGCCAATAACCAGTAATACAGCAATGACAGGCAACGTCGCAACGGTGTAGGTCCCATTCGGGTAGTCAAACGCCATCATGATTAATACACTGGCCAGGAACAGCAGGGTTAGCCAAGATGTCACGGGAGCGCCGGGCATCTTGAAGGCGACGGGTTTGGCTGTGCCATTCTTTATCGCCAGGCGTAACTTCATCTGACACACAATTATGAATGCCCATGAGCTAATAATCCCCAGCGAAGCAATATTCAAAACAATCTCAAATACCTGTGATGGGACGAGAAAGTTGAGCACGACACCAAAAACATAGATGCCGACAGTGACCAGTATCCCGGCATAAGGGACCGATTGGGGGCTCATTTTGGACATGAATTTTGGTGCTGAACCACCCATCGATAATGAACGTAGAATGCGGCCTGTAGAATACAGCCCCGAGTTCAGGCTGGAAAGAGCGGCGGATAGCACCACGATATTCATGATCGTTCCAATATAAGGAACGCCTAAGTTACTGAAAAATGTTACGAAGGGGCTTTGACCTGCTTGATAGGCATTCCAGGGCAGTAAACAGACCAACAGAACCACTGAGCCGACATAAAACAGACCAATCCGTAAAATCACACTATTAATAGCTTTGGGGAGCATTTTTTCAGGGTCTTTACACTCCCCGGCTGCAGTGCCAATTAACTCAATTCCGGCAAAAGCAAATATGACGCCCTGAACTAATACCAGCGCGGGGAGTAACCCGTGAGGGAAGAATCCGCCATTATCAGTGATCAGATGCATGCCGGATGGGTGCCCGCCAACACTTTGGCCGGTGCCAAGAAAGATAACCCCGACTATCAGGAACAGGGAAATGGCGGCGACTTTGATCAATGCGAACCAGAATTCCATTTCTGCAAACCATTTAACGCCAATCATATTCATGGTGGCGACAATTGACAGCGCGCCTAATGCAAATAGCCATTGAGGCACATCAGAGAAGGTCCCCCAATAATGCATATAGAGAGCAACGGCGGTAATATCGACGATCCCAGTCATTGCCCAGTTGAGAAAATACATCCATCCTGCAACATAGGATGCTTTTTCGCCGAGAAACTCACGAGCATAAGAAACAAAACTGCCACTGGAGGGGCGGTGTAAAATCAATTCGCCGAGGGCTCTGAGAATGAAAAACGAGAAAACCCCACAGACCAAATAGACCAATGCTAATGCAGGGCCAGCCATTTGCAAACGAGCACCGGTGCCCAGAAATAGGCCGGTACCAATAGAACCGCCGATTGCTATCATCTGTATATGACGTCGGCCCATACTTTTGTGATAGCCAGTATCATGAGAATCTAACCAGCGTTTTTTCGCGTCGTGATGGGTTTCTGCAGCGTGTTTTCCTGACATCATAGACATTCCCTATTTTCCTGTCTGTTGTGCAATCATCGTGAATGTATTACTGCAACCGATTGCTAAAGGTTAATGCATAAATAGCGTCTTAGCGCCTTCACTTGTTATGGCTTTTATCATGATTCTTGAATTATGGGAGGGCATGCTATCGTTTCTATCGTGATGAGGCAAAAAAATATTCACTTATAAATTATTTTTTTTGCGGTATTAACGAAGTCACTAATTGAATGGCTAAGGTTAATTTATAATCACACCATATGCTTTCGCATTAATACATTTAGTATGACTATTGGTTAATTTTAGAACAACACGTAACTGGTTGTTACGAAGATGAATGTGGGGAGCTGTTGTTTATTACAAATCTATTCTGTATATTTTTCATCGATACTATTTTGAACCTGATTTTATCTCTTACTACTATCACTTTGCATTAAATTGCCGTTGATCTTATTTAATGAAATTAGGGGGTGTTTTATAAAATAATGCTATTCATATGCAATATTTTTTCTTTGGGCACATGATTTATGGTTAGGAATAGGATTTATATGTATTTAAATTATGACCAATAAACTGGGTTATCAATAAGAGATCACTCTAGAGGTTGATAGCGTGCTGAGCAGGGAATGTGTGTGGGAGGGGCGGTAATCCATAGCACTTTAGGCTGCGTTCAGACTAACTGTCACAGGTGAATGGTTTCATTCATGCAAACCTAATTTTTAGGTCTAAACCAAGATTTCAATCTAGCTATCTTCAACTCAAAAAGCATAACAGATAAAATGGATTACATTCAAATTTTTTAATTACAAAACACCGAGTTAAGTTAATTAAAATAAACCTGTCGAGACGCTCTCAAATGCAGTAAGTATATCGGCATTGCTTGTTTTTTTACGCTGAGTGGAGTGGTATCTTAAGGTTGAGCATTTACATTCTATGTTTCTATTATTGATGTTGATAATAATTTCAAGTGGCAGGTTAAGCGGTTTTTCATAAATAGGTCGGTGATAAATATTAAGTATCATTAGCTGACTATAACATTCAATACGTTACCTCTTGTTCCTTAGGTGCTACCCAACAGTAGGTCTATAATGAAAAAAATAAATCAGGAAATTACTCTTTCTTCCGATAAAGAAATCGATATGGCGGATAAGGTTTCCATCAGAAAGTTTATCGCCAACTTAAACCAAATGAATATAAATACGATGCCCATGGCATTATTTATGACCATTTCGGCCATTGTATTTATTTCGGCTTATGCCAGTTACCTACCAAAGAATATGATTGGCGGCTTGGCTGTTATTATGACAATGGGCTTTGTGTTATCCCATATTGGTCGCCATATCCCAGTACTAAAAGACATAGGTGGCCCAGCTATATTGTGTCTGATGGTGCCCTCAGTGTTGGTCTACTTTGGTCTTTTCCAAACCAATACGCTGGATACGGTTCACTTGCTGATGAAAGAGGCGAATTTACTCTATTTTGTTATCGCCAGTCTGGTCGTGGGCAGTATTCTTGGCATGAATCGCGTGGTGCTCATTCAGGGAATGACGCGCATGTTTATTCCGCTGGTGGTGGGGACTATCACTGCCGTCGCAACCGGTTTGCTGGTGGGTAAATTATTTGGTTTCACCCTTTATCACACTTTCTTCTTTATTATTGTACCGATTATCGGTGGCGGCATTGGTGAAGGTATCTTGCCGTTGTCATTGGCTTATTCAGCGATTCTTGGACAAACTCCGGATGTATATGTAGCCCAGTTGGCTCCCGCCGCGGTAGTAGGAAACATTTTTGCCATTATCTGTGCCGGAGTGCTGGCTCGTATTGGCATGCGGCGCAAAGATCTGAATGGTGAGGGGATGTTAATTCGCTCAGCACAAGACAACGCGATATTTACCGCGCAAGAAGGGCCAAAACAGGCTGATTTTCAGTTGATGGGCGGCGGGTTATTAATGACTTGTGCGTTCTTCATTGTGGGGGGGTTATTTGAAAAGATTGTGCATATTCCTGGCCCGGTACTCATGATTTTAATTGCCGTGATGTGTAAATATGCGCAGGTTATCCCGTCGAAAATGGAGCAGGGCGCGCACAGTTGGTATAAGTTTGTTTCTACGACGTTGGTCTGGCCGTTAATGATTGGTCTGGGGATGCTGTATGTTCCGCTAGAAAGTGTGGTCGCCGTGTTCTCCGTTGGCTATGTTGTGGTCTGTGGTTCTGTTGTTTTATCAATGGCTGCAATCAGTTTCATTATTGCCCCTTATCTTAATATGTATCCCGTAGAGGCTTCCATTGTGACCAGTTGCCACAGCGGGCTAGGTGGGACAGGAGATGTTGCTATTCTTTCCGCCTCAAATCGGATGTCCTTGATGCCTTTTGCCCAGATAGCTACCCGTATTGGCGGTGCATCCACCGTAATTGGTGCCACATTGCTGTTAGGGTGGATAATTTAAATAAATACTGGGTAGTGATGGCATAACAAACGGCATCTTTTATTCGATGCCGTTTGTCATTGAGAATTGAGTTCTGCCTCGCGCTCAGGCTATTGGCAATACTGTTTTAAAACCTCCTGCTGGCTGGGCAAGAGTTTATAGAGATAAACCGGCCGCCCGGTTGCGCCATACAGCACTTTAGTGCTGAGAACTTCAGTATCGGAAAGGTAAATCAAGTACTTACGGCAAGAAACGCGTGAAATACCAATAGCGTTTGCCATCTGCTCCGTTGAGAATTCCCCATCTTGTACTTCCAGAATCCATTCACAGACAGTGCGTAGTGTTTGCGCTGTTAGCCCTTTGGGTAACTTTTTACGCTCAACAGGGGCGGCATTACTGCGCCGTAACAAGGAATCGACATCTTCTTGCGCGCAATACTCGCGCTGCCCTAGCAAACTCTGCTTTTCACGATAAGTCGACAGTGCTTCTTCAAAACGTGAGAATTGGAACGGCTTGATGAGGTAATCAACGACCCCGTATTGCAGTGCTTTTTTGATGGTATTCACATCAGTTGCAGATGAAATAACAATAACGTCGGTATGCTCGCTGAATTCACGTAAGACTGGCAGCAAGTCTAATCCATTGTCCTGGCGCATGAAAACATCCAACAGTACCAGGTGAATAGGCTGTTCTGCCGCCATTACGTGATTCCTGGCCTGCTGTAAACTGGAGACTGAACCGCAGCAATTGAAACCTGCTACCTGACTCAGGTAACACTTGTTCAGCTCAGCGACCATTGCGTCATCATCCACTATTAGTACATTAATCATGATTTACCGCGCTGATGTTGTTTGAAGAATTGTCACTAGAGGTCATATTATTTGAGGTCGCGTCGTAGGGAAGACTGATAAAGAATTGTGTAAAAACACCCGCTTCGGAATCGAACTCAATATTACCGCCAATACTTTCCAGGCTCTGGCGAACCAGGCTCAAACCGATGCCGTGTTCATTTCCTTTCGTGGAAAAGCCATTATCAAAAATACTGTCTTGCAGTTCGATTGCAATACCGGGCCCATCATCACTGACCACGCAATGTACTCGGCCATTTTGATAATGGAAGTTGACATTAATTTCACGTTGAGACTGGTTACCAATGGCTTCCATGGCGTTCTCAATCAGATTGCCCAAGACTGTAATTAAGGTGGTCGTTATTTGCTCATTATCGGTGTCGGGCAACAGGCTATCGTCACTGATGGATAACGTGATACCCAAGTCGCGTGCCCGATTAATTTTGCCTAGCAGGAAACCGGCAATAACCGGCGATTTTACTTTGCGCAGTAGAGAGCCAATTTCCGCCTGATAATTATTCGATGTTTTAACAATATAATCTTCAAGTTGCTGATAATACTTCATATGCAATAAACCCAATATCACATGGAGCTTATTCATAAATTCGTGTGACTGTGCTCGTAACGCATCGGCATAATGCACCATGCCCGTAAGGCGCTGCATCAATTGACTTACTTCGGTTTTATCGCGGAAAGTAGCGATTGCACCGATAATATCGCCTTTTACCATTACAGGAACGGTATTGGTCAGTAATATGCTGCCATTAAAGTTTATCTCTTCATCGCGTCGGGCAATCCCGGTTTCTAAGACTTGCTCTAAGTACAAACGCACTGGCCAATACTTGCTGGCGTTACTGAGTAATAAATTCTCCATCGGCCCACTTTGCTTAAATAAGCGCTTCGCCTCATGATTGACCACGGTGATGCGCGAGTTCGCATCAACTGCGATGACGCCTTCTTTAATGGATTGCAGCATGGCGTTACGCTGTTCAAATAAGTTGGATATCTCGTAGGGTTCAAAACCCAGCATAATCCTTTTCAGTGCTTTGACTAAAAACCAGGTGCCGAGGGAGCCAATTAGTGCTCCAAATAATATGGTCCAGGGAATAGTCCAGCGGGTTTCACTGACAACCGAGTCAATACTGGTCAGAGAAATCCCAATCGCGACAACGCCTATTTGTTTGCCGTGAGGCTCATAAACAGGAATGAAAATACGCAATGCTCTTTCCAGTACACCTCGGTTTATCGCGCTATTTTCTTTGCCTTGCAGCGCCGGTTCTAAATCATTACCGATAAAATGCTGCCCGATCATCTCAGGATTAGGATGCGAATAACGAATACCGTTCATGTCAGTCACAACAATAAATAGCAGGTTATTTGCTTTCTGAACTTGACTGGCATAGGCCTGAATTTGTTTCCCAGCTTCAGGGTCAGTTAATCCGTGAATGATGGTGGGTGAAAAAGAGAGAGACCGGGCGACGGCGACGGCTTTGTCTTGCAAACCCTCTTGCGTCATCTTACTGAGTTGAACGAAGAACAGCGTGTGAACCACCAATAACACGGAGATAATCACCGCAGAAACCATAAGGGTGATAGATGTACTGAGTCGTAACGGCACTTTTTGCTTTCCAGCCGTTGTTGCGTTGTTCATGTCATGCTCCAGAAACACCGGCCTGCGTTACCCTCAGACATCCAGATTAATGAGATGGGTGTTGTATTAATAGCTGCAAACAAAAAAAGGATGCAAATGAAATTACCCGGTAGTTTACGCCGTTTATTTATTAGGGCGCTAAGACTTAGGGTTACTTTAGCTACATAACGATTTATATAGTTATCAAATTTCCCTCATCAGTGGCGGCTGCATTCATGCCAAGAGGGGGAGAGGCTATTTATTGGTCAATCAGAATGCTGCACCGTTGGGGCGATAATTACCTCAATCTCTTTTGTGGCCAGTTCTTCATGGGCTGTAGAGGCCAAACCACCATCAGTAATCACGGCATCAAAGTCAGTAAGAGGTAAGGCTAAATAAGTGGCTATCTTGCCATATTTTGATGCATCAGCCAGCAGTACGCGCTTGCGGCTTACCTCACTAACTGCCCGTTTTACCACAACTTTATCTTCGTCCGGTGTTGATATGCCACGAGGTCCCCAGCAGGATGCTGAAATAAAAGCGATATCAATGGATAAATTTCGTAGCGCGCGGGCAGCCGCATCACCGACACAAGAACGGTTTTCGCGACACAGTGTGCCGCCGGAGTGGATCATTTTGCATTGGCAGGATTCAATCAGGAAATTAGCGATGACAAAGTCATTGGTGACCACCAATAAATCATCCCGAGCTTCCAACTGCCGAGCCAACGCCAGTGTGGTGGTTCCTGCATCAAGATAAATACAGCTATTACGCGGAATATGCAGCGCAGCCGCCAGACCAATGGCGTTTTTTTGGCTGCTGTACATGAGCGTTTTATCTTGATGAGAGGGCTCTGTCGCCAGTCGCTCAGTGGAACGTACGCCGCCTGAAACGGATAACACCGAACCTTGTTCTTCCAGTTTTTGCACGTCACGACGAATGGTCATGTGCGATACACCTAAACGTTCGGTCAGTTCAGCAATGCTGACGACGCCGCGCTCGGCAACCAGTGCCAGTATCTGTTGGTGACGTTCAACGGGTATCACGTTAGCTCCTTATGCAGTTTGCTCATGATATGGGCAATGGTAATTAATGTGATTATACGTCAGCAATTAGAAAATATTTCTCATTTTTTAACGCTAAGAATCACGTATTTACTCTTTTTATTCCTTATGATTTGCACGCAAGCCCCATTATTGATGTTAATTCATGTGATTTATGACCTTTTAATGTTAATTATTGTGATTGTGCTCGCAATAATACCGCAGCCCTCTGGTTACCATTAACATAATAAATCAAATTATCACCAAAATTAACATGGAGGAGTTATGGCTCACACAAGAATGCTATCAGTATCTGTTATTGGATCTGGTTTAATAAAAGAACAGGAGAATATCTGATGCGATTAGGCGTTATTGCCGATGATTTTACCGGTGCTACGGATATTGCCAGTTTTTTGGTGGAAAATGGCATGTCGACAGTGCAAGTCACTGGCATACCTAAAGCGGATTATCAGGTGCAGGCAGAGGCTGTTGTGGTCAGTCTGAAATCGCGCTCTTGTGCAGTCGAGAAGGCGGTGACGGAATCTTTAGCGGCTTTGGCATGGTTACAAAACCAGGGCTGTACACAATTCTATTTTAAATACTGTTCGACGTTTGATAGCACCGCGCAAGGTAACATTGGCCCAGTGACTGACGCCTTAATGGATGCTCTCGGCCAGCAACAAACTGTCATCTGCCCCGCGCTGCCAATCAATGGGCGCACCGTATATCAGGGGCATTTATTTGTTATGGGGCAATTATTGTCTGAGTCAGGGATGCGCCATCATCCGGTGACCCCAATGACCGACAGTAACCTCCTGCGCTTAATGGATGCGCAGAGTCGTGGCACGAGTGGTTTGATTAACAGTGCGGTGATGGATCAAGGCGCTGACGCTATAACATCACAGTTGCGCAGTTTGAAAGATAAAGGCATTCGCTATGTGGTACTGGATACCTTAAACGAGAACCACTTACTGACACAGGCTGAAGCGGTGCGCGATATGGTGTTGGTGACCGGGGGCTCAGGTTTAGCCATCGGCCTGGCGCAGCAGTGGATGAAAGGGGTTCAACATCACTTGCCAGCGACGTTTGCCGGAACCCCACAAGGCAAGTTATGTGTAGTGTTATCAGGTTCTTGCTCAGCAATGACCCATCGGCAGGTCGCTCGATATGTTCAACAAGCCCCAGCTCAGTCAATTGATATAACCCGTTGTCTAAATGAACCTGAATCCTATGCCAAAGAGCTCTGTACCTGGGTGATGGAGAATATCTCTGGGCCGTTGGCTCCGTTACTGTACGCCACATCTGAACCTGAGGTCATACAGAGTATCCAGCGGCAGTGGGGCGCGGCTGCCAGTAGTGAGGCGGTTGAACATCTGTTCGGGACTTTAGCACGAAGTTTGCAACTGCAAGGTGTTCAACGTTTCATCGTGGCTGGCGGCGAAACCTCCGGTATTGTCGCCCAATCATTAGGTATTCAAGCTTTTCATATTGGGCCAGCCATCTCACCTGGGGTTCCTTGGGTAAAATCGACCGACCATCCCATTTCATTAGCGTTGAAGTCGGGTAATTTTGGTGATGAAAACTTTTTTGCCAGAGCACAAACGGAGTTCGCAGTATGAATGAGCAGCAGGCGCGAGAAGATATGGTCAAGTTGGGAGCCTCCTTTTTCCAACGAGGTTACGCCACCGGCTCAGCCGGAAATCTGTCATTGAAATTGGCTGACGGCACATTGTTAGCAACACCAACGGGCTCCTGTTTAGGTGAGCTAAATGCCGAGCGGCTATCAAAGGTCAGTTTAGAGGGGGAGTGGATTTCCGGTGATAAACCCTCAAAAGAGATCAGTTTTCATCGTGCAATCTATCTTAATAATCCTGAGTGTGAAGCCATCGTTCACTTGCATTGCCTTTATTTAACAGCACTTTCTTGCTTGCAAGGTCTTGATTGTCATAATGCCATTAAGCCCTTTACACCTTATGTGGTGATGCGGGTCGGCGATGTTCCTGTGGTGCCATATTACCGTCCGGGAGACACTCGGTTAGGGGAGGCGTTGGCGAGATTAGCTCCGCAGTATCGTGCTTTTTTGTTGGCAAATCACGGCCCGGTAGTGGTAGGGAAAAGTTTGCGAGAAGCGGCAGATAATATGGAAGAATTAGAGGAAACTGCGCGCTTAATATTTACCCTGGGTGACCGACCTATTCGATATCTAACCGATGACGAAATCGCCGAATTAAGGAGTTAAAAATGCTTAAGTTTGCGGCTAATTTATCCATGATGTTTACGGAGGTACCTTTCCTTGAGCGCTTTAAGGCAGCTAAAAATGCGGGTTTCAGTGGTGTGGAGTTTTTATTTCCCTACGATTATCCAGCAGACCAATTAGCAGCGCAGCTGAAAGATCAAGGTTTACAACAGGTGCTGTTTAATACCTCTCCCGGCGATATTCATGCTGGTGAGTGGGGGTTAGCGGCGTTGCCGGGCCGAGAAAAAGAAGCTCGCCGTGATATTGATTTGGCTTTGGAATATGCACTGGCATTAGATTGCCCATCTATCCATATCATGGCTGGAGTCGTGCCTGTGGGCGCAGGTCGGCAAGATTATCAACAGGTATTTATCGACAATGTGCGTTATGCCGCTGACCGGTTTGCCGAACATAATATTAATGCCATGATTGAAGCATTAAATCCGAAGATAAAACCCCATTATCTGTTCTCCAGTCAATATCAAACCTTGGAATTGCTTAATATCATCGACCGCCCCAATGTATTTACACAGTTGGATCTATTCCACGCACAGATAGTGGACGGTAATCTCAGCCATTTAATTACGTCTTTCGCGGGGCGCTATGGGCATATTCAGATTGCATCAGTACCGGAACGCCATGAACCCGATGAAGGTGAAATTAATTATGCCTACTTATTTGGACTACTGGATGAGATTAACTACAAGGGGTGGATTGGTTGTGAATATCACCCGCGGGCAAGTACCGTGGCAGGGCTGAATTGGATACAACCCTATTTATCATAAGTATTAATATGCCGGTCGGCCCTGAGTCTCGCAATTCAATGTTTGGCGTTTATTAAAGGGCTGTTTACCGATACTATAATACTATTATGTCGGATTAATACGACATAACATGTTTATCTGCTGTTTGTCATTATCTTACTCCCCGGAAAACCTTCCTGCTTTATCGTTATTACGATGATATTGCAACAGTTCTGATAACTTTTCTCTGTAAAAACATAATTAAACTATTCAAAAACAACTGATATACAGTTTTCTAAACCTAGGATATCTTACTCTAAGAATTTCATGAGTAATTCATAAATCCAAAGGTTAAAAAAGCACAAAGCATAATTACTATTTCATATAAATTAAAACGTATAAGTATTTCTGTCGCTTAAAATAAGCCTTACAGGCAAAAGAAAGACAGAAATATAAACAGAAGTTAAACGGGAGGTAAATATATGCCTACAGATGATAGCAAAAATGGAATTATCGACTACGTATCTACCGGGCATCTGCCGGACCCAGATACCGTGGTTAAATTGGTGCAAGAAGCCCACAAACGGTTTAGCACTGATAATGAAGGTGTCGTTTCGACGGTTTATCCTGCATTAGAACGTATCCCTCCTGAATTATTTGGCGTCTGCATGGTTGGCACTAACGGTAAAGTGCATTCAGCCGGGGATGTAGACTATGAATTTACCATCATGAGTGTCTCCAAACCTTTTGTTTTTGCCTTGGTCTGCCAGGCCATAGGGGCGAAAGTCGCCCGTGAAAAGCTGGGTGTTAACAGTACAGGTATGGCATTTAACTCAGTGACTGCCATTGAGCGGGCACCTGATGGCCGCACTAACCCGATGGTGAACTCCGGAGCTATTGCCACGACCAGCCTGGTACCTGGTGCCACCAGTGATGAGCAGTGGAAATTCATTTATGACGGTTTGTGCCGTTTTGCTGGACGTAAACTGACCCTTAATGAAGAAGTGTATCAATCCGCCTGTGAAACCAATTTCCGTAACCGTGGCATCGCCAATGTGTTGGAAGGTTATGGCCGTCTGGGGTGTGATCCTCTTATCGCAACCGATCTCTATACACGCCAATGTTCACTGAATGTCAGTGCCCGGGATTTGGCTGTCATGGGTGCGACACTGGCAGACGGGGGGGTTAACCCACTGACTCGCGAGCGGGTGGTCGATAATGATGTTTGTCATTACGCCTTGGCAGTCATGGTCACAGCAGGGTTGTACGAAACCTCTGGGGACTGGCTTTATGATATCGGCCTTCCTGGAAAAAGCGGTATTGGTGGCGGTATTGTGACAGTGTCACCAGGTAAAGGCGGCTTGGGGACTTTTGCACCGTTACTGGATAGCGCAGGTAACAGTGTTAAAGGTCAACTGGCCGCCCGGTTCTTATCACGTAGTCTTGGGATGGACATGTTTGTTTCTGAGCCTTACACCGAAAAGAGTTGAGCCGTGAGAGTCAGGTAAAGCTCAAAAAACCGGTCATGTGGCGACAAACGCGCTTTGTAAAACCGGATTGAGTTTAAACAATATTGTTTTTCAAAAGGATAGAGATATTTATGGCGAATCAATCAACTCACCGCGCAGGTGCGGAAGTTAAAGAGTCTTGGGTGCCGATGATAACCATCGCATTGGCCCAGATTCTGATGTCATTTAACGTGGCCTCCCTGCCGGTAGCGTTAGGCGGAATGGTAAAAAGCTTTAATGTGCCACCAACGACCATTGCAACCGCAATCGTGATGTACTCACTGTCTGTTGCCGGTTTCGTGATGTTGGGTGCCAAACTCAACCAGCGCTTCGGGCCGCTGGTGGTATTCCGCAGTACCGTTCTGTTGTTTGGTGTCGCGCAGGTCATGATGACATTCAGCCCGAATGTCACTGTAATGATCAGTGCTCAGGCATTAAGTGGTCTGGCGGGTGCCGCGTTGGTTCCTGCTCTGGTGGCCTTGATTGCTGAAAACTACCGCGGTACGCAACAGGCTACGGCGCTCGGTGCGTTAGGCTCAGCGCGTGCCGGTGCCGGTGTGGCAGCATTCCTGATTGGTGGCGTTCTGGGGACATATATCGGCTGGCGTCCAGCGTTCGGCATCTTGATTGTGTTGTCTGCCATCATCTTTGTGTTGAGCTTCCGTTTGAAGTCTGACCAAGGCCGCCCGGAAGTTGGCATTGATATATTCGGTGTCATTTTGGCGGCGTCGGCGATTATCCTGCTGTCATTTGGCTTTAACAACCTGAACCGTTGGGGCTTCGGTCTGGTTCGTGATGGTGCGCCATTCGATCTGCTGGGCTTCTCTCCCGCACCTTTCATGATTGTACTGGGTATTGTGTTGGGTCAGGCGTTTGTCGTCTGGACTCGCCGTCGTCAAGAACAAGGTAAAACACCTTTATTGGCATTGGAAGTACTGAACTCCCCCACAGAGAAAGCGGCTGTATTTGCCATGTTCGCTGTGGTGGCGCTGGAAGCTATGCTGAACTTTTCCGTTCCGCTGTATATCCAGATAGTGCAGGGTAGCACCCCAATGGCGACGGCGATTGCTATGATGCCATTCAACTTATCGGTGTTCTTCTCCGCGATGCTGATTGTTCGTTTCTATAAGAAACTGACACCGCGTAAGATTGGCCGTTATGGTTTCATCACCTGTACCATTGCGCTGTTGTGGCTGGCATTTGTGGTGCGCAATAACTGGAGTGAATTCGCTGTACTGTTTGGTTTAGTAGTATTTGGTTTGGCTCAGGGTGCATTAGTGACTTTACTGTTCAACGTATTGGTCAGTGCCTCACCGAAAGAACTGGCCGGTGATGTCGGCTCCTTACGTGGTACCACGAATAACCTGGCAAATGCTATCGGTACTGCTGTTGCCGGTGCATTGCTGGTCGGTTTGCTCAGTGCCAACGTGATACGCGGTGTGGCTGAAACGCCGATTCTGACGCCAGAAATTCAGGCGCAAGTGAATATGGACAGCATCAACTTCGTGAGTAATGACCGCCTGCAAGGAATATTGGCGCAAACCTCGGCGACACCTGAGCAGGTCGCGCAAGCGGTGCGAGTCAATGAAGAAGCCCGTCTTCGTTCGCTGAAGTTTGGTTTATTGATTATGGCATTGTTATCACTGCTGGCCATCTTCCCGGCGGGGCGTTTACCTAATTATCTGCCAGGGGAATTACCTGCGGATAATCTGGTTAAAAAAACCGCTAAGTAAGCCGAGTTATCATCGGCAGTAAAAGAAACTGACCATTTATTATGAACTGACCATTTATTATGAACTGACAGTGTGCCGCGAATACGGCCCTGTCAGTTTTTTTTAGCCAAAACACTCACTCAATCATGTCGTTTTTATCTCAGCACTGTAATGGCAGAAAACTGCAAATGATGCATAAATTCGCGTAAAATCAGCAAACGTGCAGCAAATTCATTATCTGCGGGAATTCCTTCCGATGCAGCTGGTCTACCCATCATGACGGCTGCCAGTCGGTCAAACATCCGCTCAACAGACTCGAGTGACATAACAATTTCCGCTTGCGTGGGTAAGCCCGCAAGATGTGCAATTTCAGCAATATAACCATCGGTGGTAATCAATTGTGAGGTTTTATTCACCGCAGGGCTGATGCGAATAACTTCATCTTCCACCACCATAATGGCGGTTTCCATCTCATCTGGCGTGGGGGGATTATGTTTGAAATAACGCAAAGCAACATTATTAGATCCAACAGTAAGACGCTGTTCAGCGAAGACCATGCCAGAGCTATCCGTGACCACAGTTGTCGATTCATGGCCGACAGATAGCAGCGTTATTAAAGAATTATCACCGATAATTGCGCGAACCTGTTCATATTCCGTTTGAAGGTGACTCATCACCAAACCGCCTTATTCATTGCGGTTACTCGCTCTAATCTTGCGAGGCATTCCGCATTTTTAAACAAAAATTCAAAAGACTAAATATATTTTGATACGGATCAAGACACATTTCCATTGTTTAGTGTTAATGTTAATAAATCTCATTATCAACTTCATGTGCGTCACTCATTATGCGAATTTGGCACAAACTTTTCCTGCTTTGCTGCTGTTGGTGGCTATCCAGCTCTTTAGCCTGGGCGAC
>NZ_JBLWEX010000248.1:0-21275 GCF_048323875.1 Yersinia sp. LJYL362 | reverse complement strand
CGTATGCCATCATCAACAGCCCAAGTGTCGGTCTGGTGGCAACACCATTGATGAATACCACTAACGCCATCCTGATCATCATGCTGAGTGTGGCGACCATCACGACGATGGTGTGTTCGGTTGATACTGATTCCATCCTGAACTCCAGCACCTTCAAAGCCGGTATGAGTGCGTGTATTTGTATCCTCGGTGTTGCCTGGTTGGGCGATACCTTTGTACAACACAACCTGGACTGGATTAAAGAGACTGCGGGTAGCTTGATTCAAACTCACTCATGGTTGCTGGCCGTTATCTTCTTCTTCTGTTCAGCACTGCTTTACTCCCAGGCGGCAACTGCCAAGGCATTGATGCCAATGGCAATGGCACTGAACGTTTCACCACTGGCGGCCATTGCTTCTTTCGCAGCGGTTTCGGGTCTGTTCATTCTGCCAACCTACCCAACACTGGTTGCCGCAGTTCAAATGGATGACACCGGTACCACACGTATTGGTCGCTTCGTGTTTAACCATCCGTTCTTTATCCCGGGCACCATCGGGGTGGCACTGGCCGTTTGCTTCGGCTTCGTGATGGGCGGTCTGGTTCTGTAATCTGTAATCTATCATCTGTAAATGGGGCGCGCGATGCGCCCCACTCTCATTTGCGAGACTCTTCGCATCTATTCCCCTGCTACATAAATCATCTTCTGACTTACCCCTGCTTCGGGGTATAGTGCAATTTATAAGCTGATGGCTTCACACATTACATTATCTCGCAACTACCCACGTGACCCGCGAACAGCCCGACCAATGAGGTTAAAATGTCTGATTGTGATGCAATTGTGGTATTGTGCACTGCCCCTGATGAAGCCAGCGCACAGGATTTAGCCGCGCAGGTTCTGGGGGAAAAACTGGCCGCTTGCGCCACCTTATTACCGGGTGCGACTTCAATTTACTACTGGGAAGGTAAGCTCCAGCAAGAGTATGAAGTCCAGCTTTTGTTTAAGAGCACTATCAGTCATCAGCAGGCACTTCTTAGCTATATCAAACAACATCACCCCTACCAGACACCGGAATTACTGGTGCTGCCGGTACGGGACGGAGATAAAGATTACCTGTCATGGCTCAACGCTTCATTACTCTGATTCTGCTGCTGTGCAGCATTTTACTCGCGCCGTACAGCGCACAGGCTTCACTGTTTGGTGACAACTCATCTTTTGGCCCCAAAAGCAGCCAGAGCCGGTTTATTCCTGTCGATCAGGCGTTTGCCTTTGATTTTCGCCAACAAGGTGACCAGCTCACCCTGAGTTGGCAGATTCATCCTGACTATTATCTTTATCGCCAGCAAATCAAAATCGTGCCGCAAAATGCCACTATTGGGGAATTTACTCTGCCGAAAGGCATTGCGCATCATGATGAATTCTATGGTGAAGTATCAATATTTAAGCAACAGCTAACCCTGAAAATCCCTATTATACAGGCCGGTGAACAAGCCAGTATCAGTGTGACCTATCAGGGGTGTGCCGAAGCCGGTTTCTGTTATCCGCCAGAAACACGCGTGGTTCCGCTCACCGCTGTTGCAGCTGGCGCATCCACGGCGACGGTAACTGACACTGTTTCACTTGCGACAAACAATGCCACTCCCGTTGCGGCTGAATTACCTTTTTCACCGCTGTGGGCGCTGCTTATTGGCATAGGTATCGCCTTTACTCCTTGTGTATTACCGATGTACCCGCTGATTTCAGCTATTATTCTTGGGCGCGAAAAGCCCCACAGTCAGCGGCGGATATTGTTGTTGGCAGTGGTGTATGTGCAAGGAATGGCGCTGACTTACACCCTGCTCGGTCTGGTAGTGGCGGCGGCGGGTTTACAATTTCAAGCCGCACTACAGCACCCTTATGTGTTGATTGGGCTATCGGCACTGTTTGTGCTGCTGGCGCTCTCGATGTTTGGCCTCTATTCACTGCAATTGCCCTCGTCACTGCAAACCCGACTGGTGCAGTGGAGCAGCAGTCAGCGCGGCGGCTCGCTAGCCGGTGTGTTTGCTATGGGCGCACTGGCGGGCCTCATTTGTTCGCCGTGCACCACAGCGCCGCTCAGCGCCATTCTGCTGTATATCGCCCAAAGCGGTAATCTGTTGGCCGGCGGCGGAACACTCTATTTATATGCCTTAGGGATGGGTATTCCACTGGTGATTGTGACGCTGTTTGGCAACAAACTGCTCCCGCGCAGTGGCCCATGGATGCAGTATGTCAAAGAGGCATTCGGCTTTGTCATTCTGGCGCTGCCCGTATTTTTACTGGAACGGGTTTTAGGGGATGTCTGGGGCTTACGTTTATGGAGTTTGTTGGCCATCACCTTCTTCGGCTGGGCATTTATATTAAGCCTAAAAGCTCACTCCGGCTGGGCTCGTGCCTTCCAGTTGTTATTACTGGCAGCTTTGCTAATTGCCGCCCGTCCGCTACAAGACTGGGCGTTCGGCAGCCCCACACAACAGAGTGAAATTAAACATTTAGCATTTAAACAAGTGGCCGATTTACCCCAGTTACAAGCGGCGTTAGTGCAAGCGAAGGGTAAGCCGGTGATGTTGGATTTGTACGCTGACTGGTGCGTCGCTTGTAAAGAGTTTGAGAAATACACCTTCAGTGATGAACAGGTTCAGCGCCAACTAGCAGATACTGTGTTACTTCAAGCCGATGTGACAGCAAACAGTGCAGAACATGCCGCGCTGCTGAAAGAGTTGAATGTGCTGGGTTTACCGACCATCCTGTTTTTCGATGCGCAAGGGAATGAAATTCCCGCAGCCAGAGTGACCGGTTTTATGAATGCGAGTGGATTCCTGCAGCATCTACAGAACCTCCCGCACTAATGGGTAACTGATTGATATCCCATTGGTGGATGAACATGTGGATGAGCATATAGTCCGGCTCATCCACCCGCATTTTCAGCTTTCCCCACCGCCATACCTATTGCCAACGTGGCGGCGATGTTACGCGCTGTCCTGAACACATTGTCTGCGGCATTATCCAGCGCCTGCTCCAGAGTGCAAATAGTGTCAATGACACTGAAAACCGCATCCAGCCCGTGCTCATACACCACATCTACATCATCGGTCAGGCTACCGGCAATCCCAATCACCGGTTTGTTATAACGCTTAGCCACTCTGGCTACACCAACAGGCACTTTGCCATGAATGGTTTGGCTATCCATCCGCCCTTCACCCGTAATCACAAAAGTCGCATCTCGCACTAAGGCATCCAAACCCAGAGCATCCGTCACAATATCAATACCTGGGCTTAGGGTCGCGCCACAAAAAGCTAATAACGCGGCACCTAACCCCCCAGCAGCTCCCGCGCCTTCAACCTGATCAACATCGATATCCAGATAGCGCTTAATCACTTTGGCATAATGCCGCAACCCCTCATCCAATTGGGCAATCATCACAGGGGTCGCACCTTTCTGCCGACCAAAAACAGCAGAAGCCCCTGTACTGCCAGTGAGTGGGTTGGTGACATCACAGGCCACCTCGATTCGGCACGTCTTGATACGCGGATCAAGCTCTGAAATATCAATCCGATCCAGCTCAGCCAGCTTACCGCCGCCAAAACCAATCTGCTTCCCACGCTTATCCAGCAGTTTGACTCCCAGTGCCTGCACCATCCCTGCGCCACCATCATTGGTCGCGCTACCTCCGATGCCAATAATGATATGTTTCACGCCCTGATTAAGCGCCTTACCAATCAATTCGCCAGTGCCGTAAGAGGTGGTTTTCAAGGGATTACGCAAGGGGGGTGGAACAAGTTCGAGTCCACTGGCGGCAGCCATTTCAATAAAAGCGCACTTCTCATCACCGGATACCCCATAAAAGGCCTCAACCTCGGCCCCTAACGGGCCGGTTACATTGGCCTTAATCATCCGGCCAGCCGTGGCGGCAACCATAGCGTCTACCGTGCCCTCGCCACCATCGGCAACCGGCAACTTGATATATTCTGCATCAGGAAATTGAGTACGAAAGCCCGCTTCAATTTGTACGGCAACTTCCAGCGCGGATAAACTTTCTTTATAAGAGTCTGGAGCAATGACTATTTTCATAAATGATTCAATCTCATGAGCTATCCATTACTACTCAAGACAGCGGGATGCTTATTAGTATAGTTCTGTTACCCTGTGGCAAGCTGATGTGCCAGAAAATGCGCCCAGCTTCACAGACTGCGGGATAGCAAAAATCATGCACTCACCTTGCTGTTATAGCTTGGCAGGCAACTCAGTGATAAAGAGTTAGAAAAACCGAGCGGGAGTAGTGATAAGGTACAGGGGTCACTGGCAGAAAGTGCCAATGCATTTATTTGCGCAATAGGCATAGGAAAACCGTACTTGCCAGTAATAAGTTAGAGGAGAGCAATGTGCAACGCGAACAAGTTTTAAGCTGTGCGCTCAATCTGTTAGAGCAGAAAGGGTTGGCAAATACCACGCTGGAGATGCTGGCAGAAGAAGTCTCCGCCCAGGTCAGTGATCTGACCCGATTTTGGCCTGATCGCGAGGCGTTACTGTATGATTGCCTGCGCTATCACGGCCAACAGATCGATACTTGGCGGCGTCAATTGCAGCTAGATGAGACATTATCGCCGAAACAAAAATTACTGGCGCGCTACCAAGCACTCCGTGAACAAGTGCAAAACCAGCGCTATCCCGGCTGCCTGTTTATTGCCGCATGCAGTTTCTATCCTAATGACGACCACCCTATCCACCAATTGGCAGAACAGCAAAAACAAGCCTCGCTAAATTATACGCAGGAACTATTGCACGAGATGGATGTTGACGATGCAGGCATGGTCGCACAACAGATGGAGCTAATTTTGGAAGGTTGCCTGAGTAAGCTGTTAGTTAAGCGCCAATTACAAGATGTTGAAGTCGCCAAGCGCCTGGCAGAAGATGTATTGGAAGTTGCTCAATGCCGAAAAAACGGCGCACTGGGTTAAGCGCTACACCAAGTCAAATTTCAGAGCAATTTACGCAGTTTTTCCCATTTTTGCCTGAAAAGAGAGCGATCAATACGGTTTTAGGGGTTTTGCGCTATAAATTCGTTGACGATCAGCGCCTAATACGGTTTAATGCGCCCCGTTGCCCGGATAGCTCAGTCGGTAGAGCAGGGGATTGAAAATCCCCGTGTCCTTGGTTCGATTCCGAGTCCGGGCACCATATTCATAACCGGTTTGTTAAGAAGTAAGATTTTTAACAGGCATGACAAAGTACTCGAATCATCATCGTAAAGTAGGCTGTAATTGCTACACCTTGGTTGAACATAGAGTACGAAGAAACCGAAGAATGTTAATACATCTTCGGTTTTTTTATGTCAATTCTTTGCAAATATTGGCAGTTTTTTAACGTAACTGTCAATTTCCTATTAAGGAAAACGGTAATTTACTGTTTTCAATGCTTAAATCGTCTTAAAGCCCTTTTCTAATCTGAAAAAACCTCTTCCAATGCCAATCTAAGACTGTCTATATTTCCTTCAACATATTCCAGAGTAACCGCGACACTTGAATGCCCTAGCAGGGTCTGAACCACTTTCAGATTACGATCCGGTGATTTCATCATCTCAGTAGCGATAGTATGCCTAAATCGGTGTGGGCTAATCGTACAGCGGCATTCAACTGAAAGTCTGCGGAAGAAAGAACGTAATGGCGGATTATCCATATTGTCAGTAACGGAATCTTTTCTCCCGTCAAACCGACTGATATTGAATAACTGATCCACCTGATTAGCCCCCTTGTCTATCGCCGCTGCAACCAATCGCTCCAGCCTCGGGCGTAGCACTCGGGCTATCGGTACTCGATGCTCTTTATGGTTTTTCGAGGCTTCTGGTCGTAGATTTATCCATCCGTCATTAAGATTGACGTCCCCCAAGCGTATATGCAGGAGTTGATTTTGTCTCATACCGGTATAACGCAGGGTGTCAACCACCGTGAGCCAGAACCAGGCTGGCCTCAATGCACATCGTGATTTATCCATTATTCCAACATGCTCTTCCCTTTCTCTCGCTTCCATAAGCAAATAAATTTTTTTAATTTCAGATTGAGTTAGCGTTTTTTTACGTTTGACGTCGGGTCTGGCGATGACGCCATTAAATGGATTTTCTTTATGTGAAACAAAATCATGTAAAAGTGCATGATTAAAAATAGCTCTCATATGGGCAACTTTATTGTTCCAGGTGATAGATGAGAGTTCCTGCTCATTTAAAACATACCGTCGCCAGTTCAATACAATTAACCGACTCACTTCACCAGGCAACAGATGATCTCCGGTATAACGTCTAAAGGAATTGATTACCTTGCGATAACTCCATTCAGTTGCTGGCCTCAATGACTTACTAAAAAAATAGTCCTGAAGAATATCATCATAATTAGCCAGATTCATTTCTATCTCCATATAGATTTATTGAATACATTATTAAATATCTATTTATTAAGCGACAGCCACTTACTGTCATTGGGGGAAACTACATGAGTAAAAATAAGAGTGAGCGGGATCATATAACCGAATACTTTGATAAATCGGCCATCTCTTTTTTCATTTTTATATTTACGGTAAATATAAATACCCTTACCGTTACGGGAATGATGACGGTTTAGTGCCTCAAAGTTCTTCTGAATATCATCCTTATCTATTTCAGAATTAGGCTCCGCAGCTAAATAACGGTAAAAACAGTCTGGCGTCTGCACAAAAACATACTGCTTTATGATATGTACCAAACTATCCTGGGCGTTAACTGTGAGTCGCCCATCGGCCACCGAAGAAACCAGCCAATGCCAGAAAGATTCTTCCGGTATTTCAGTGTTAACCGCCTTTTCACTTTGAGGTTTGGCAGAGAGGTTGTTGTTAGCAGAACTGTCTGAGACAGGCATATGTCGTGCGGAAACCACAGTAAACTCGGAAGATTGGAGACCGCATTTTTGCCGTGCTTCGCTGACTGCAGCATGAAGTACTCCACTAGCAGCTTTATTTCCTGACAAATAAGCCAACAGCATTTCTGTTACTTCTGACCAGCGAGATAGCCAGCACAGACCTTGTTCAGGAAGCAGTCGGTAAGCAACCATAGCGGCCTTGAGTACAGTCTCAGGTGTAGTCGGTGTGAATCTGACTCGCCAGCATGTAGAAGGGGCTGTCAGCCCTGAATACCAAGGCGAGCCATCTTGATGAAAAGCAGTCATTTCATTTAGTGCACTCAGATTATGCAACAATGCAGCCCAAAATATCGCCGTACGCCAAGCTGAGCTTTGTTCGGCCTGCTCTTCTGGTGTCACACCTGGAGGCAACATCCAACCTCTGGACAATCGTACTGCGCAAACAGCGACATCCAAAGCCTCATCAAGCATTCCGCCTTCCCGAGCATAAGGGCCAGTTTGTGCTGCAGGTAGTTGTTGCACCCTAATGGCCAGTTCCCTGATCGGTGCCAACCAGAAAATCTCCCAGACCGAACGGGAAAGCGGACTATTTTCCCAGAGTTGCTGGAGTGCCTGTTTGCGGTTATCAACGGAAAGAAGACTTTCCGCATTCAGAAAGGGAAACCAACCGTTGGGATCGACACTATGTGCCGTTGAAGCGGGTTGCACCTCACTACTCATCTGATCAAACTTGCCTGAAACCCACTTTAGCATTGCGCCCTCATTTCGATTATTGGGAAAGGGGATTACGCTACGCTTTAGGGGTTAGCAGGCAACGGGAAACTCTTAGTCCATTTTGGAGACAAAACCCTTGACCTGTTGGTAGAGTTAACCGAACACCGTATTGACGCCGCTCAGGCAAGTAGGACTGTATGTATCCCATTTAAAAGAACCACAACCCCGTTATTATACAGTGGGTTATGCACCTAATGGCGGTAAAAAGCACCCTAACCCTAAACTTATTCTGAGCGGTAAGTGGCTGGAAGCACTGGGATTTACTACCGGCCAGCACGTTACTGTTATCCCCGAACAGGGCCAGTTGATTATTTATCGTCCCAGAGGCCTGCGAAGTCTTCCAGCGCCTGCAACGCGCCTTCTTCCGTCGGTGACTGGTAGACGGCTTTCAGCCCGCGGGTGACGCCTTTGTAGTCCTTCCACGACACGTATTTCAGGCTGTTGCGCACCATATGGATGATGCAAAGCTGAATATGCGTCTGGGGATATACGCTGTTTATGGCATCGGGGAAGCCCTTTAGGCCATCGACACAGGCAATCAGGATATCCTGAAGACCCCGATTTTTCAGTTCAGTCAGGACATTAAGCCAGAACTTCGCGCCTTCATTTTCCGCTATCCACATGCCCAGCAGTTCCTTTTGACCTTCGGTATTAATACCCAGCACGAGGAAAACGGCTTTGTTAATGACAGAACCGTTGTGACGAACCTTTACCACGATACAGTCAAGATAAACAATGGGATAGAGAGACTTCAGGGGCCGATTTTGCCACTCGCCACCTGCTCTTTAACCCCGTCGGTGACTTTCGATATCAACGCAGGCGAGACATCAGCATCGTACATTTCTTTAAATGTGGCGACGATCTCACGGGTCGTCATACCTTTGGCGTAAAAGGACAAAATCTGGCTGTCTATCTGTGTAATACGCGTCTGGTTTTTCTTTATGAGTTGAGGTTCGAAGGTATTTTCACGGTCACGTGGCGTGTTCAGCTCGATTTCGCCGTCATCGCACAGAAGGGTTTTGGATGAATAGCCGTTACGGGTATTCGAGCCTGATTTTGGGGCATTTCTCTCGTGTCCGAGGTGCTCTGTCAGTTCAGCATTCAGTGCTGTTTCGACGGTTAACTTCGTCATGGTGCCGAAGGTGAAGTTGCCACTGGCACTCACGCTGGTCTGTTTGCTGGCTGAATATAACAGCGAACGACCTCATGAATCCCTGAATAACCTGACGCCGGAAGAATATCGGCTGATGGCTGAGAAACCGGAAATCTCAAAAAGTGTGTGGAACTAAAGCTGGGATACTTACACTTGCAGCGACTTCGCAAGGGGCGAGGCTCATGAATGAGCCGAGTATACCCAGCCAGCAGCGGCAAGATTTGGGGACGAACTGGGTACGGGAGAACGGCCAACTGATCATCGTCGACGGCTGAATCATCGAGCCAAGGATCACCGATACGGCACGGCTAGAGATCACCGCCGCACCCAGAATGATCCGGTTACGACAGCGGGAAGATAGAGTTTTTAGGGCTTAGAAGCAAAGATCCCAGCCAACTGGCGGGATTCACCACAAGATTTAGATTAAATCTTCACCATTTAAAAGTACAATAATATTTCCTTCCCCTAACTCTTGCCTTAACACATCTGCTATTTCAGAAGTGTTCAGTGCAGGGAAGGATTTATCATTAACCGCAATCAAAAAATAAGACATTGGTTCTTTTAAGCCGAACTCTTGAGCAATTAACAACTTAGTTTCTTGATTATACTTTTCAACACGATCATCAATCAACTCAAGCTGCTGGCAACTTAAAATTGTGTGTGGATCAAACATAAGATACGGACCATCAAAGAGATGGGTGTACTTTTCCCTCAACACACCTAACTTCTCTTTCAGTTCATCAATATTTATTGATGTGTAACACGTTATATCAATTGACATTTACTTACCTTACTTTATTTGTATTGGTTTTCCTGACTGGTCAATAACAATGACCTTATCCAACCCTTTAATTGGCCAATCACTAAATTGCTTTTGTAAATCACTAATGCTTGCTTTTGTATCTGCCAAGTTGATAACAACATTGTTTGTTTGACCGCTATTAACCTTCTCTAAAGCTCGATCATAAATATTACGAACTGAGTTTGTTTTAGGGGCAATATTATCGAACACCTCACCATTGATTTTATAGTCTGGATTTTTAACTCCTGCTGTTACAGGGTTCTGCTCAACATGATAGCCATTTTGAGACAGGATCGCAGCCCCCTCATTTTCTCGTTGCAATGAACGTATATTTTCTACTGAAGCATTTGGTGGCAGTTTAGTTGGTTGGCCGCTTAAAGAACCTGTTGTACCCTTTCCTGCATTCTTCGCAGCATTAGCCACAAGAGCTTCTGCTTTCGCTGCCGCCGCCTCTGCGGCCGTTTTACCAACCCCAATAGCTCCCGCGGCACCGACACCACCGGGTGTAACTCCTTCTGCTACTTGCAACCCTGCATTATTCAGACAAATTGCCGGTGCCGCTTTACAACCTTCCAGTGCTGCTTTGGCTGCCGCCACTATTTCCGGTGTTGCTCCTATTATCAGTGCACCGCCAGCCACTCCAGCAATTCCTGCTGACACCACCAGATTTCCTTCAGCTACGCCTTTCGCAATGTCAGTCTTACAGGCCGTATCACAGCCAGGGGTGTTACCCAGCCAGAATCCGATTTCTCCGGCTCCCAGGCCCAACGAGTTATTCTCCAGCGCATTCTTTCCAGCTTGTGCCCCGGCAACTGCGTCAGCGGTGCTGCCGCCGGCTAAACCACCGGCCAATCCTGAGGCCAGTGTACCCAGTGCACTGATGGTTTGTCGCTGCTCTTCGGTCAGGTCTTCACGGTTGATGCCAGGGTACATCTTCTGGGCGATATACTCACCCATCACCGCCCCCGATGCACCGGCCAGCGCACTGTTTCCGTTCACCTGAGCCATCACTGCACCCAGTACTGCATGTGCCATCAGGTTGGCTTCGACGTTGACTTTGCCGTTGGCATCGGTGGTCATATTGTGAATCACTTCAGCCAGATACGGCGCACTGGCACCCGCCAGGGCTTTTGCCATATCGCCACCGGCCAGGCCCTGTATGGCGGCGGTTGCGGCCTGAACGCCTTGTTGCAGGGCGCTGCCGGTGCCGTTTTTCTTCATTTCGTCTTTGTAGACATCCGAGTTGCGCAGTTTTTCCATATACTCGGCACGGTCTTTCTCGGTGGCATTTTCCTTCAATGGGCCGAGTTTTTCTTTTGCTGCCTTCAGGCCGTTGATATCACCCTGTGTGCGAATAACATCACTGACCTGACTGCCAATCTCGCCAATCAGTTGTGCTTCACGCAGGCGGTTTTGTTCTTTCTCTTTATCGAAGATAGGGGAGAGGGCGTTGTTGGCGTGTTCGACGTCGCGGCTCAGGTCAGCGACATTTTGCTGTTGTTTATCGGTATCGCGTACCATGATAGTGCCATCTGAAATAGCCGCATGAGTGGTGGAACTGGCATCACCACTATTACCGCCCATGATGGGGATGCCCCCGCCCATGTTGCTGATAAAGTCCTGGCTACCCGTAAAGCCGCCGCTACTCAGGCCCATGCTGCTGGTCGAGGTTTTAAAACTGGCCTGATTATCGAGTTCCGAGAAGCCGAGTGAGCCCGTATCCAGCTTGTTTTTATCGGCAGTAGCAGTCGAGCCAATGACTGCGCCGTCAAGCTGAGTGTGTTCGCCGACGGTGATATCAAAGCCGCCTTTGCCTGCGAAAATGCCGGTCTGTTCCTGCACACTATCATAATTGCTGTGCAGCTTGTCTTGGCTCATGCTCAGATTGGCAGAACCACCGCTACCAATGACCGCGACACTGACGCCCCCGCTGATACTGATCTGTCTAGAATAATAGTTATCACTGTCTTGCTGGCTTTGCAGCAACAGGGTATCGCGGCCACTGGTGATATTGAGCTAGTTACCGAAAGCTGCTCCAATCCTAGTTAACAGATAACAATTAAAGATAATTAGCTGGAAATATTGGGATTTACTACCAGTCAACCGATAACTGGGGTTGAGTAATCAACTTAAATCTAGAGAGACGAGTTGCCCATCATCACCAAAAACAATTGTCACCATTCCATAAGGACAATCAGCCGTAATGACTTTATTTTTAAGCTCTTCATCTATGCAGTGTGAAGCACTCTGTATTTGATCATCAAATCGGATTTCAAGGAAATAACCTTCGCCGTTGTTCACATGAGGCAATGCATCTTTTTCGCCTCGTGATGCAAGATATTTTTGTATTTCTTCAATATGTATTTTTGCCATACTCATTAGCACCTCAAGGTAAAGGAACAAAAAAACCTTTTTCGATAAGATTTTTCACTTGGTTTGGCCTAATAGGGCCGACAGATATTATTTTCATTTCATTGTTTGGCACTGTAATACGCAAAAGCTTTCCATCAACGCTTTGTATTACATTAATATGGCCACTTCTTGCATCATAAACCTGATTGCCTATCTCCCCGATCAAATTGATTTCGCGCAGGCGGTTTTGCTCTTTCTCTTTATCAAAGATTGGCGTAAGGGCGTTGTTCGCATGCTCAACATCACGGCTCAGGTCAGCGACATTTTGTTGCTGTTTATCGGTATCGCGTACCATGATAGTGCCATCTGAAATAGCCGCATGAGTGGTGGAACTGGCATCACCACTATTACCGCCCGTGATGGGGATTACCCCCGCCCATATTGCTGATAAAGTCCTGGCTACCCGTAAAGCCGCCGCTACTCAGGCCCATACTGCTGGTCGAGGTTTTAAAACTGGCCTGATTATCGAGATCCGAGAAGCCGAGCGTGCCAATAGCCTCATTGGGATTTAACACCGACACCCCGCTGCAATTGATGATCCAGCACCACCGACGGGAGGCATTGTGTGAGGCCAACCAACAGTTTAGGGGCAGATGGGGTGCGGAAAAACAGCGAGTTGGTGATTGGTGACGACTGGTTTACCGAGTCAGGTATTACTGGGACTGAGCAACTGGAGGTCACTGCTGCGCCCGGTGTTATTCGGTTATAGCGGTGGGAAGTGGGGGTATTTAGGGCTTAAACGCAAAAATCCCGACCAGTTGGCCGGGAATTTTCAGGCCATCGTTACCACTTTGTAAAAGTGAAGCTAATTGGATCTATTGTTTTTTTTCCTAACTTGGTGTTCTTGTATTTTGATTTTAATCCAAATAGCCGTCCCCAAGACGCCTCCTCCTATGTATCCTGTTTGCAAAAATGAGGAAAAAATATCTTTACAGTTAAATAAAAAAACTCCTGTTTTAAAATAAACCAATAACGACGCGAGCAATACAGAAGCAGCATCAAAGAAAAAAAATAAAACAAGACACATTAGCACAAGGCCAACTAGCCGAAAAAAGTCATTTTTTAACATTGGTTTTATCTATTTCCTCAAGTGTATCTTTTACCAAGTTTCCAGTTTTTTCACTGATATAACTTCCCCCTACTGCACCAGTCAGGTCAGATATACTTTCTTTAGCAACCGTTGAGGTTGAACCTCTTATTATCGTTCCTCCGACACTACCAAGAATAGAACCAAATCCTGCACCAATTGTAGAATTAGGGTGATGTTGAGCTGGTTACCGGCATTGACTGTGGTTTCCGTGTGAGTCACGCCGTTGCCGCTTTCACTGCCTTTACCCGCCTGTAACTGACTGCCGTACACCACGATATCGCCATCAGTCCCTTTGTACGCATTGGTCTGAGAGTAATGTCTTGCGCGGCCTGTAGATTAATACTTGGCCAGCACTCCAACAGAGTGCTTACTGACTCACCGCTTACAGATCAAGTCGAGACTAAGGCAATTTAGAGCTTAGATGGGGAAGGATCGGTTCGGCAAGCAGGCAATTATCACCGTTGAGCGCGGTAGAATAATTATTGAACTGGATATTAATATCTGACAAACAGGCAAAAAAATCCCAGCCGGTTAGGGCTGGAATTGGCTTTATTTCAACATATAGTCAAATTTTTCATCCCAGTTAAACCTGATATCCTGTTGCTTAACTTGTTCAAAAACTTGTACTATTTTGTCAAAATATTCACCGAGAACTTTTTTAGAAAACTCGGAATTTAACCAAATGATTTTAACTGGTCTCTCAATATCAGTACTCAAGCGATCCCATAGAGCATTAAGATTTTTTCCGTAATAAGGGCCAAGATCCAATTCTTGGGACAAGATATTGTGGAAATCGTCCGAAGAATGAATACGATTTCCATCAAGTATAATTTCACGATCTGTCATTTCCATGTCCCTATTGACGTTGCTGTCTTATAGTGGTCTGTAGTTATGTATAAAAGTCCATCATTTGAATACAACAAACGTGTCCCAGGTTGGTTACTTCTGGATATTGAAGCATCTAACCCTATATCTGCCTCGCGCCAAATTCTGCTTGGCGCAGATGGCAATAAATTGTCCGCATCTCTAAATACATCCCCGCCAATCTGCCCACCAGGAACACTATTATTTAAAGCCTTTCCGGCTTTCCAACCATTCTGCATAGCTGTTTCTTTTGGAACGTAATTTGCTGGTAAATTTCCTGTGGCACGTAGACTTTCTACAAGTTCATTTGCTCCCTGAGTCGTTTTTAAATCCATTTTCAGACCAGCATATTTTGCAGCATTATGAGCCACATTAGCCGCAACAGCTTCAGCTTTTGCCGCAGTCTTACCTATGCCGATTGCACCACTGGCTCCAACCCCCCCCGGGACTATCGCTTCTGACATCTGGATACCGGCATTATTCAGGCACAGCACCACATTACCCGCACACGCCTGTATCGCTGCTTTCGCGGCTGCTGCAATTTCAGGGGAGGCCGCAGCCAATAAGCCGCCACCCAGCCCCGCCGGTATTGCTACCATTAGAGCATCCTGCATCGCTAGCCCTTTCTGGCACGAAGCCGAACCGGGATTATCTGTACAGGACATAATATTTTTTGCATGTTCTTGCGCGGCTTTTATCTGCCCGTCTTCAGTTCCCCCTCCCAGTAGGTTATTCTCAACCGCATTCTTGCCAGCCTGCGCTCCGGCCACTGCGCTACTGCTGCTGTCACCTACCAACCCACCCGCCAACCCGGCGGCCAGTGTCGCCAGCGCACTGACGGTTTGTTTCTGTTTTTCGGTGAGACTGTCTTTATCCCAGCCCATGGCCTTGATGATTGCCGGTGCGGCGGCTTCTGCCGTGAAGGCAGAGATGGCACCGACTGTCGCATTGCCACTGAAGTGGCCCACCACCGCACCTAACACCGCATGCGCCATCAGATTAGCACCCAGACTCTGATCCGCGGGCAGGTATTTGCTGATTTCATGGGCCAGATAAGGCGCGCTGCCGCCAGCGAGAGCCTGGCCGAGGTTACCGCCGGTCAGCCCCTGAGTGATCGCTGTCGCGGCCTGGATCGCCCGTTGTAAATCACTGCCGGTGCCGTAACTGGCTGACGCTGTATTACGTATCTGCTCGACCAGTTGCTTATTCGTCGGCGTCAGATTGCCGTTCTCCGCCAGCGCGTCTTTTGCTGCCTGAATCGCTTTCGGATCTTTCAGCGCTTTTTCTTCCGCTATCTTACCCTGCGTGCGCGCAATATCGGCAACCTGATTGCCTATCTCCCCGATCAAATTGATTTCGCGCAGGCGATTTTGCTCTTTCTCTTTATCAAAGATTGGCGTAAGGGCGTTGTTCGCATGCTCAACATCACGGCTCAGGTCAGCGACATTTTGCTGTTGTTTATCGGTATCGCGTACCGTGATAGTGCCATCTGAAATAGCCGCATGAGTGGTGGAACTGGCATCACCACTATTACCGCCCGTGATGGGGACGCCCCCGCCCATGTTGCTGATAAAGTCCTGGCTACCCGTAAAGCCGCTGCTACTCAGGCCCATGCTGCTGGTCGAAGTTTTAAAACTGGCCTGATTATCGAGATCCGAGAAGCCGAGCGAGCCCGTATCCAGCTTGTTTTTATCGGCAGTAGCAGTCGAGCCAATGACTGCGCCGTCGAGTTGAGTGTGTTCGCCGACGGTGATATCAAAGCCGCCTTTGCCCGCAAAGAATCCGGTCTGTTCCTGTACCGATGTGTAGTCTGAGTCAATTTTGGACTTACTGGCACTGACACTCCCGCTGCCGGTCATGGTGCCAAAGGTGAAGCTGCCACTGGCACTCACGCTGGTCTGTTTGCTGTCGTAGTTGTTGCGGTCTTGCTCACTTTGCAGAGTTAAATTGCGACCAGCATCCACTTTCACGGTTTCGCCGCTGACCTGCGCACCTTTCAAGGATGTATCGCGGCCACTGGTGATACTCACCGTATCACCCGCTTTTAACTGGGTTTCAGTATGGGTCAGGCTGTCGCCTTGCTCTTTGCCTTTACTGGCATTCACACCCGCAAAGATACTGATACCGGCCCCTTCTCCGAAGCCAATACCTATTCCAATATTGCCGCCCGAACTTTTATTACTGCCATGCAGACTCTCACTATTTTCGGCACTGTTCAGCGCAATATCATTTTTAGCAGCCAGACTGAGATTTTTCCCTGCTTGCAGCTCGCTGCCCTGTACCCGAATATCACCCGGCCCCTTGTCTCCAGTGGCGGTGATAGAAAGATTATTCCCGGCAGCAATGTTACTGCCGCTGGCGGTGGTCTGCTCAAGACGACTTTCTGATTTACTTTTTTGGCTGCCCAGTGAAATGCTCACTCCCACCGCATTGGGGTCGCCGGTTTCATTGGCAAGCACCCCTGCTTGGGCCGCCTGAACGCCCTGGAGCACTGTTTTGGTGGTCTGCAATGCCTGGAGGCGGCCGTTGGTCTCTTTTTTGGCATCCTGTGCGCTGGTGACGGCGCTGTTGATGGCACTACCTGCCGCGCCAGACAGGGCGACGGTGATACCACTCTGTTTGCTCTCGGTGGTATGTTGTTGAGACAGGTGGTTTTCCACCGCCGTTATCGCGACGTCTGACCCTTTCAGGCTGATGTCTTTATTGGCGATCACTTCGCTGCCATGAATCTTTAGCTGATTTCCTGCATCAAGAGTGACATTGCCGCCCAGACTACCTATGGTGCTACCGACGTTGCTCAGCGTCTGCGTTTTGTCAGTCGTTTTTTGACTATTGCTCCCAATGGTGACACCAATCCCGCCGGTGGTCATCAGGCCCGATTTTTTCTTCTCATACCGATGAGACTCACTCTCGCTCTGCTGCGCGGTGCTGACGGTGATATCTTCTTTAACCCGCAGGCTAACATCATTATCGGCCACCAGGTTGCTGCCGGTGACGGCGATATTTTTGCCGCTGGCATCGATAGAACCCGCCGAAAGCATTGAGCCGACCGCCAGTGTCTGGCTCCGGCTGTCTTCGGTGTGCGTGGTGGAACTGGAAGCCAGACCTTTGTGCATGCCGGTATGAATGCGCAGTTCATCATGCTGTTCGTTCTGTGTCGTCAAGGTGACATCGCCACCCGCCGCCAGCTTTAACGCGCCATCGGTTTGCACCGCGCTGGCACTGAGGGTGATGTCTTTTGCTGCCTGTAAAGTGATATCGCCCCTGGCGTTCAACTGGCTGCCGAGCAGGGTTTCATCATAGAGATCCACTGAGTCGCTATGGCGCTTGGTGACGGCTTTACCGGTGACATGCAGGCTGTCGGTCGCTGCACTGAGGTTGATATTTTGCGCCTGCACATCAAGGGTATCGGCATTGATGTTTGCGCCCACGGCGGTTAGATTGTCGACCTTCGCGGTCAACGCACCACCGACATTCACCTCGCTACCCAGATGGCGAATGTGTTCGCTGGTGGCGTGGCCATAAGCATAATCCGAACTTATCTGGTCACTGCGCTCGACGGTATTGAGCAGCCAGTCGCCGCCGGTTTTGACCTGAAGATCCTTACCGACATTCACACTTGCGCCTTGCAGGATAAAGTCGCGCTCGGTCTTAATCACCGCGTTGTTACTGACATTGATACTCGCCAGCGGCCCCAGCAGGGTTTGATTACGCAGCACCGCACCATTGCTGCTACTGAGTTGTCCACTGTCGGTGCGCAGGATTAAATCGCGCCCGCTATCCAGTTGCAGATTAGTGGCGTTTAGCCGCGTGCCGGTCAAATTAATATCATTGTTTAGCGTACTGAGCTGCATATTGCCGCCCGCTTGCAGCAAGCCGCCATTGCTGGTCAGGGCGATATCTTTTGCCATGCTGATGCGCAGATCATGGGTGGCTTTGATGGCCCCCTGATTGCTTAAACCCTGAACATCGGTGAGTTCGATATTATTGGCGGCAATCAATGCGCCATTGGCCTGTAAGTCGCCCGGTTTGACGCCCGCCAGATAGACCACCGGTACCAGCACGGTTTGGCCAGCGACTTCGCGGCTTTCCATCAGCACGATGTTACTGGTCAATGCCGCCATCTGCTCGGCACTGAGGTGGGTGCCAAGGGCAAGATTGAACGCTTTACTGTATTCAATACCCGCCGCGAAGAGCTGCTCGAACTGCTCTTGTGCGCTGCGGTAATCGCTGGCGACGGTTTGACCGGTTAAAGCCAACACCTGATCGCGCACCAGCCGCTGCTCATAGGCGTTATCCCCCAGCCGTTTATGGATGAAAGAAGGATCGTTATTTAACTGCTGGAGATAGTAATCCGACCCTTTCCAGTTATTCAGATTAGCAAACGCAGGGTTGGTTTCTATCAGATAACCGCCGCTTACGGTGTAGTCGGTATTGAACTGATACAGCCCGCCATTAGGTTGTGTCAGGGTGATGCCGTTAAAGTCGACAGCAAGATCTTTACCGGTATTGTCACGATCATTGGGCGGCACAATGGTGCTGGGGTTAGCCCCATTGTTAATCGTCGTCCCACTGCCACTAATGGTTTTCGCCGTAAGACTGGAAGCGTATTGGTTGGTCGCCTGTTCTTTGACCTCCGGCCCCCAACCGGTACCCCACAAATGGCCTTTGTAGGTGCGGTAGCGCCACTCACCGCTGGAAGTGGTTCTTTCGATCAACCGTTGTGCATTCCCCCAACCATTTTGGTTCAGCGTAACACCCGAGAGGTCAATCTCGCCTTGCGCACTCACTTTACTCCAGAAGTTTTCCAGCGTGCCGACATGAGGTGTTAAGTGACCACCTGCCAACAGTTGAGCTTCAGGGCTTATCTTATCGATGCTGTTTTTGGCAATAGTCGAGCTATAGTTTGTGCCAGTGTAATCGCTGTTCATCTTGCCACCATGAGGTGGCTCAGCATAGCGACCGCCTGGGATGTCGGGGTTTGCTGTTGTCCAGTAAGCCGTGCCACTTGCCGTTCCTGTCTGCACGAAGTTGCTATTGGCAGTCAAGATATGGCGACTATTGGTCAGCTTGCTGGCGTAAACCAACAGATCTTTGCCAGATTCAATTAGGCCAGAAAGGTTGAGAATCTGTGCCGCCGTCTGATAACTCCCGCCATTATCTTGCCCGCCCGCCAGAATGACCTTGCCCATACCTAAAATAGTGGTGGTCGCCGCGCTGTCGGTGTGGGTGACGGTATCACTGTTCTCAATCACCGGTGCCAGCAAGGTTAATGTGCCATTTTCATCCGTTGCGCCGATGAGGGCTTTAGGGCCGGAGTTGGTGATGCTATCTCGCGCTTTAAGTGTGGCTTCAGCCCCAATAATGCTGCCGCTATTAAACAAGGTGGTGGAGTCGGTGCTGAGTTTTCGGCCTGCTAAAAACTGCCCACCATTGGTTAAGGCACCCTGAGTGGTAAAGGTTAAGTCTCGTCCAGCCTGGAGGGTGGAACCTGACAGATTGTTGAAATCACTCAGTAAACCAATAGTCAGATCCTGACTGGCACTGACTTTACCTGCGCTGCCATCAAACTGACCCAGATTCAACGAGATATTATTCGCCGCCAGTGAGCCGCCTTGGTTATTGAGTTTTTGAGCTGCATTTGCGCCCGCAGTAATGGTCAGCGAGCCGTGAGAGATGATATTGGCGCGTTGTGTGCTGACATCACCACTGTTAGCGGTAATGTTAATCTCGCGGGCTTGGGTATGACTCTCGGTTAAATCAACCCGGCTACCGGTTAGCGCCATGGCACCGGCGGCGAGAGTTTGGCCTCGCGCGATTAAGTCCTGACGAGTGGCAAGCATCAGGTCACCGGTATCCGTCAGGCGGCCATCGCTCTGCACACCCGCGCCGAGTAAGCTGTTGGCATTGCTGTTTACGTTTTCGGCTTGCAGTGAGAGTTTACCGCCAGAGAGCAGAGTACCATCACGGTTATCAATATCACCCGGCAGGTTTAGATTGAAATCTGTGGTTCCGGTTTGGGCTATCACGCCGCCGACATTGGAGAGCGCTTGCGCGTCGAGTGTAATTTGCCCTGCAATCAGGCTAGCGTTGTCGGTATGCAGTTGCGAGGCGGTCGAAGCAGACAGACGCTGACTGGCGGATAATTTGGCTCCGCTGAGATCCATTGGCCCGCCTTGTGAGGTCAGTGTGATATCACGGCTCTGGGTTTGACTGCCGCTAAGATCAATACTGTGCGCGTTGAAGTTCTGCGCCGTGCCACTGATATTTTTCCCTTGGGCAATAAGTTGCCCGCTGGCATCAATGCTAAGAGTGCCGCTGGTAACACTGCTGTTGTCGGATTTGACCCCCGCACCCAACACAGAATTGCGACTGCTGTTGACTTCAGACGCGCGAAGAGCGGTATCCCCCGCAGCGGCAATGGTGCCCCTGTTACTGAGCTTAGCCGCCGTAGTGAGTTGGGTATCACCACTGGCGTAGAGCACACCTGAGTTATCAATATCCGCAGAAGTTTTCACCGCCAATTGTTGGGCGCTATTAATCTGGCCACTGTTCATTAACATGCCGTCCGCCGTGATGGCGATGTCACCCGCTGAAGCGCCTATCTCGCCCGCATTGCGCACGCCGACACCACTTTCAGTCCCAATCAGGCGGATTTTACCGGCATACATGCCACCCAAATTGGCGACATCCACCGCCACGGTAGGGCGGGCGCTGCCATCATCGGCTTTGGCCTTTATATTCTGATGGGCAGCATCAACCTGATTGCGCCCGGCGGTGACTTTCAAGTCATTGGCCCAGATACCGGCATTGACTTTAACCGAACGGGCGATCAGATCAGTATGATCCTGACGGCTGCTGTCCAGACCTTTGCCCTGAATAACAATCTCACCCCGATTCACATCGTAGCCCGCGAGCTGGCCATTATTGAGCTGCGCCTGACCGGTCGTTAAGGTCGCGCGGTTGGCATTAATAAAACCGCAGCCCTCACAGGTAATGCCCGCCGGATTGGCAATAACCACCTGCGCTTTGCGCCCGGCCACCTCGATATAGCCATTGAGTCTGCTGGGGTCACGGCTGTTGACTTCATTGAGGATAATACTGGCTTCACCGCGTGCCAGCGACGGGTTTCCGCTGACAAAGCCGCCGAGTTGAGTTTGATTGACGCCCTGACCGTTATTGAGGATCACGCCACGATTATCGACATCAAACTGGCTGTAAACGTTACGTGAAACGCCACCACTGCTGGGTGCCTGGATATTCACCTGTGGCGTGCCGTTAGCGCTGCTGATAATGGTTG